>CAZEKK010000150.1:0-6869 GCA_964512905.1 uncultured Solirubrobacteraceae bacterium | reverse complement strand
CGGATCGAGTCGACCCCGGCGAGCAGCATCACGAGCCGGTCGACGCCGATGCCGAGCCCGCCCGTCGGCGGCAGGCCGTACTCGAGCGCACGGATGTAGTCCTCGTCGATGTCCTGGGCCTCGTCGTCGCCGGCGGCCTTCAGCTCGGCCTGGCGCTCGAAGCGCTCGCGCTGGTCGACCGGGTCGTTCAGCTCCGAGTAGGCGTTGGCCAGCTCGCGACCCGCGATGATCAGCTCGAAGCGCTCGGTCAGCTCCGGGTCGTCGCGGTGGGCGCGGGCCAGCGGCGAGATCTCGCGCGGGTGGTCCATCACGAAGGTGGGCTCGATCAGCTCGTCCTCGACCGTGGCGTCGTAGACCTCGCTCATCATCCGGCCGACGCCCCACGCCGGCTCGACCTCGATGCCGAAGCGCTCGCAGAGCGCCACCGCCTCCTCGCGCGGCATCGACGGGTGCATCGTCACGTGGGCATAGCGCTCGATGAGGTCCCCCATGCTCGCCCGGTGAAACGGCATGGCGAGGTCGATGTCGCGGCCGTCGACGGTCACCACCGTCGTGCCGAGGCTGTCGCGCGCCGCGCGGCGGATGAGGTCCTCGACGAGGTCCATCATGTCGGTGTAGTCCGCAAGCGCCTGGTAGGCCTCGAGCAGCGTGAACTCGGGGTTGTGGGTCATGTCGAGGCCCTCGTTGCGAAAGACCGAGGCCATCTCGAAGACGCGCTCCAGGCCGCCGACGACGAGCCGCTTGAGGTGCAGCTCGAGCGCGATCCGCATGTACATCTCGATGTCGAGCGCGTTGTGGTGGGTGAGGAACGGGCGCGCCGCGGCGCCGCCGGCCGCCGTGTCGAGCACCGGCGTCTCGACCTCCACGAATCCGCGCTCGGCGAGGTTGGTCCGGATCGAGCCGACGATCCGGAAGCGGATGTCGAAGACCCGCCGCGGGTCGTCGTTGACGATCAGGTCGAGGTAGCGCTGGCGGAACCGCACCTCGAGGTCGGTCAGCCCCTTCGCCTTGTCGGGGAGTGCGCGCAATGTCTTCGCGAGCAGGTCGAACCGCGCGACGCGGATCGACAGCTCGCCGCGGCGGCTCGCCACGACCTCCCCTTCCACGCCGACCCAGTCCCCGAGGTCGAGCCGGTTGAAGGCCGCCACGGCATCGGCGCCGGCGGCGTCGCGCTCCACCAGGAGCTGGACCGTGCCCGTGCCGTCGCGCAGGTCGGCGAAGCTCAGCCCGCCGTGGCGCCGGATGAGCACGAGCCTGCCGGCGAGCTTGACGGCGTCCCCCGTCTCGGCGCCGGCGGCCAGGCCGGCGTGGCGTTCCCGGATCGCGGCGCACGAGTCGGTGCGGTCGAAGCGGACCGGATACGGATCACCGCCGGCGGCGCGGATCGCCTCGAGCTTGGCCAGGCGCCGCTCGCGCTGGGCCGCGACGAACGCGCCGGACCGGCTGGGGCGCGAGGGCTCGTCGGGCGCCGCGCCGTCGGCCTCGGCCGCCCCGCCGGCGTCGCGTTCCTCGGTCTCGCTCACGGGCGGGGATGCTCACCGGCAGCGGCCGCCGCGTCAAGCCGCGCATGAGCGGGACCGTGCCGCCGGCTCTGCGAAGATGCCGCGCCATGGGAGGGGCACCGGCGCCGCGGTCCGCGCTCGACACGATCGTCGCCCAGGCCAAGGCCGACCGCGAGCGCCTGGACGCGAAGGCGATGGGGGTCTTCAGCCTCACGACCCTGGGCATCGCCAGCGTCGTGGGCGCCGGCATCTTCGTGATCACCGGGGAGGCCGCCGCGGACTTCGCCGGCCCCGCCGTGGTCGTCTCGTTCCTGCTCGCCGGCATCGCGGCCGGCGTGACGGCCCTCTGCTACGCCGAGCTGGCGGCGATGATTCCCGCCGCGGGCAGCACCTACTCCTACGCGTACGCCGCCTTCGGGATGTTCGTGGCCTGGTTCATCGGATGGGACCTCCTGCTCGAGTACCTGTTCGCGGCCTCGACGGTGGCGGTCGGCTGGTCCGGGTACTTCGTGAGCCTGCTCGACTCGATCGGGATCCACGTGCCCCACGACCTGGCCAATCCGCCGTTCGGGGCCGACCCCGGGATCGTGAACCTGCCGGCCGTGCTCATCGTCGCCGTCACGATCGCCGGGCTCTGGCTGGGCACCCGCGAGTCCGCCCGGGCCAACAACGCGATGGTGATCCTGAAGATGGGGATCCTGGTGCTCGTGATCGTCGTCGGCGCCTTCTACGTGACGACGGCGAACTGGACGCCGTTCGTGCCGGCCAACGAGGGGGCGTTCGGGGAGTTCGGCTGGAGCGGGATCCTGCGCGGCGCCGGAGTCGTGTTCTTCGCCTACGTCGGCTTCGACGCCGTGTCGACCGCTGCCGCGGAGGCCCGCAACCCGCAGCGGACGGTCCCGATCGGCCTCCTGGGCACCGTCATCATCTCGACCGCCCTGTACATCGCCATCGGCCTGGTGATTACCGGCATGGCGCCCTACGGCACGCTGAACGTCGCCGACCCGATCTCGCGGGCGCTGCAGGAGGCCGGGCCGAACCTCGACTGGCTACTCAAGCTGGTCGACGTCGCCGCTGTCGTCGGCCTCGCCTCGACGGTGCTCGTCACCTTCTACGGGCAGACCCGCATCCTCATGCGGATGTCCGAGGACGGCATGCTGCCGCCGCGGTTCGGCCGGATCAGCGAGAAGACCAGGACGCCGCAGTTCACGACGATCCTGTGCGGCGTCGTCGGCGCGATCGTCGCCGGGCTGGTCCCGATCAGCGTGCTCGGCCAGCTCGTGTCGATCGGGACCCTGCTCTCGTTCCTGCTCGTGTGCGGCGGGGTGCTCGTGCTCCGCCGGCGCCGGCCGGAGCTCGAGCGCCCGTTCCGCGTGCCGGCGGCCCCGCTGGTCGCGGGCCTGGGCATCCTCTTCTCGCTCGCCCTGATGGCGACGCTGCCGCCCGACACCTGGATCCGGCTCGCCGTCTGGATGGCGATCGGGATCGGGGTCTTCTTCCTCTACGCGCGCGGTCACAGCCGGGCGCGGATGGCCGAGCTGGCGTCCCGGCCCGGATCCGGACGCCCGGGCTGACGGCGGCGCCGTCGCCCCGCCCGTCGCGGTCAGGACGCCGCCGGCGCGGGTTCGGCCTGCGCCTCGGGCGCGTGCGCCGCGAGCGCGAGCAGGCCCGCGACGATCAGCGCACCGGCGGCGACGCAGCCGACGACGTCGAGCGGCGCGGCGTCGAGCGTCTCACCGAAGACGAACAGGCCCAGCGGCACGCTCGCCAGCGGGTCGAACGCCATCTGGGTGGCGATCGCCGGCGCCAGCGCGCCGGTCTGCAGGGAGATCTGGCTCAGCGACATGCTCACGTAGCCGACGACGACCAGGGCGTAGAGGTGCCAGTCGGTCACGAGGTGCACGATTCCCTCGCCGAGAGCGTCGACCGTCGCCTTGGTCAGCGCCGCGCTGACCGCGAAGAGGATCCCCGTGGCCGTGCCGAAGAGCGCGGCCTTCGCGCGGGTGGCCGACGTGCGGATGGCCGCGAGCACGAGCGCCCCGCAGAGCACCGCAACGACGGCCCCCGCCTCGAGCCACACGCGCACCGGCGCGTCGTCGCTGCCACCCGACGGGTCGCCGATGACCAGGAAGGCCCCGATCCCGGCGGTGACGGCGATCGCGGCCAGCACGTCGCGCCGCGTGACGTGCTGGCTGGTGAAGCGCACGCCGAGCGGCAGGGCGAACACCACCGTGGTCGCGAGGATCGGCTGAACCACGACCAGACGGCCGACGCCGAGCGCCCACGCCTGGAAGACGAAGCCGAGGGCGTCGATCCCCAGCCCGGCGAGCCACACCGGCCGGCGCGCCAGCCGCAGGAGGAAGCCTGCGCGCAATGCCTCGGCCGCCGTGCTGTCGATCGCGGCCTTCTGCTGCAGGACGGTGCCGAGCGCGAAGCAGAACGCGGCGACGAGGGCGAGGACGATGTCCACGCCGACCCGCCTCCCCGTCCGCGACGCCTGCCGCTACGGCTTCAGCCGCAGCGGGTTGACCGTCAGCAGCTCGACGTTGCGGTCGCGGCGGGTGCCGAGGCCGCCGCCGTCGGTGACGTCGAGCGTCTGGGGATCGTTGGCGGCCAGCATCCGCGAGATCGAGGGCAGCGACGCGTTGGTGAACGTGCGGGTGCCCGAGCGCGGCGCGGCGATCGGCGCGGTCGTGTTCAGGATCGTCCCGAAGATCGACAGCGATCCGTCGTGGTTGTCCATGATCTCGATCTGGCGGCTCTGCTGGGGCCAGTCCACGTGGGAGGCCGTGTTGACCTGCCAGAAGCCGGTGCGACCGCGGCGGTAGGCGTTGACCTCGTTGTGGTGGGTGTGGCCGACGACCGCCATCACGACGTTCGGGTAGGAGAGCAGCAGGTCGCGGTAGCTGTTGGGGCCACGCAGCCCGAGGTGGATCGGGCGCGAGTTGCGCGGGTCGGCGTCGCAGCCGGCCTCGTCGGGCTGGGTGCACTTCCCGGCGGCCTCGTCCGGGGTGGGGTTGTCCATCGTCTGCAGCGTGTGGTGGTGGTAGACGACGATCAGCCGGTCGGGATCCCGGTCGCGCACGAGGCGACCGCGGGCGTCGTACTGCAGCGAGGAGTTGCGGTCCAGCTCCTGGCGCAGCCACTGGTACTGCGGATTGTCCAGGTTGCCGTTGGCCCCGCCGCCCTCGGCGACGGTGTCGAGCGAGATGAACCGGATGCCCCGGGCCGGGGTGAAGGCGTAGTAGCTCGCCGTCCGATTCGACGCGCGGTTCTGCGCGGGGTCGACGTAGCCGAAGCCGTGGTCGCGATCGCGGCCGCGCGCCAGTGCCTTGTAGTCCTGCTTGGAGAGGAACCGCCGGCTCGGATCGGGCGGGGTGAGCCCCGAGCCGTCGAGCAGCGACGCGATGAATGCGGGGTCGCCGATCTTCTTGAAGAGCGCGGTGGCGCTGAGGCCGCGGAACTCGTCGGGGTTGACGGCCAAGCTCGGGAAGACCTTCAGGCAGCTCGTGGAGATCGCCTTGAAGAGCGCGTTGGAGGCTGGCGCGTTGCCTTGGATCAGCCCGTCGTGGTTGCCGCGGGACAGGTACCACGGGTACCGGGAGCCCTGCGGCGTGAACGGCCGCTGGGCCGCGTCGAGCAGGCCGGGGTAGCGCGGGAAGGCCGCATAGCGGCTGCGCGGACTGGCCGGGGGCGCCTGGTTGGGATCCCAGTAGCCGCCCCAGCGCTGGGGGGCGGCGTAGTCGCGATAGTCCTGGACCCCGGTATAGGTGCGCGAGGCGACGTCGGCGTTGAGCTTGGCCGCCTCGGCGGCGGTGAGCGGCGGCTTGACGATGCCGCACGCCTGGCCGGCGCGGACGCGGGTGCCCGAGAACGGGTCGACCCGTCGCCCGTCGAGCACACTCAGGAACCACCGCGTCTCGTTGAGCTGCTGGTTGTCGGGGAGGTCGCCCGTGGTGATGAGGAATCGCATCCGGCTCCGCGTGCCGTTCCCGGCGCGGACCTGGCTCACCGGGTTGGCGTTGAGGTTGCGCACGGTGGTGTCGAGGACGTGCGTGCCGAGGGCCTCCTGCGGGCGCCAGGACGCGCTGACCGCCCCGCCCGCCGGATCGACGAACTCGACGCGGGCCGGGGACATCTCGTCGGCGATCTGCGGATCGGTGAGCTGGCCGAAGAAGGCGAGCGAGCGGCGCGACTTCGCCCGCCAGGGGCCGGGCCGGGCGGTGCCGTTCGTGCGCACGACGTAGGGCTCGCCCGGGCCCTTGACCAGGCGCTTGAACGGGCCGCTGCCGAGCCCGATCGTCTCCTGGAGGGTGGTCTTGCCCGCCGGATCGGCGGTGGCCGCCGGAGCGCCGGCCAGGACGGACGCCGCCGCCAGGGCGGCGGTGGCAGCAGCGACGCGGCTACGGCTGGTCTTCATGGAGCGGCGCACCTCGCGATTCGACGATGGCCCGCGGGCGGGCGCGGGGATTCCCGAACGGCCGCGGACCCTACCCGCCGGTGCGGCGGGCGGCAACGGGGAACCGCGGCGCAGTGGACGACGGCGGTGCTCAGGGCGCCCCCTGCTCCGGCCGGCTGCAGAGGCTGGCGGGGTCGTCCGGGCACAGCCCGTACGCCACGCCCGGCTCCGCCTGGATCCGCGACTGCACCGCGTACGGGATCTCGGGCTGGGGGCCCTGGCCGATCTTGACGACGTAGAAGTCGCCGGCGGTCCACGCCGGGAAGTTCCCGAGCGCCGCCGCCGCGCCGTCGCGCACGCCAGTCGCCTGTCCCTGGGCGCGGCCCTGCTCGAGCCCCGCCTTCTCCCCCGCGGCCTGGCCCTGCTGCTCACCCTGCGCCGCGCCCTCGGCCTGGCCCTTGATGCGCCCCTGGGCGTAGCCGACGTCGTAGATCGCCCGGTAGCGCAGGCTTCCCGGCTTGTACTGCGCGAGCACCTTGCTCTGTCCGGCAGCGTTGCCGCGGTCGAAGGCCGCGGGAGCGTCGGCGGCCGAGTGGCCGATGGCGTAGCCGATCGCGCCGACCGCGGCGATGACCAGCACACCGATGAAGCCGAAGATCGCAGGACTGGGCCGGCGGCGGCGTTCCTCGAGCCGCGCCGGGCCGCCGCCGTCCGCCGCGGCCGCCGCGCCTGCCGGCGCGTCGCGCTCGCCCTGCGGCTCGGGCTCGTCCGCCAGGGACTCGATCTCCGGCCACGGCTCGATGTCTCTTTCTCGCCCGGCGCGCGGGAGTGGAGCCGGGCCGGCGGCGACGGGCTCGGGCTCCGGCTCGGGCTCCGGCTCCGGCTCCGGCTCGGCCGCGACGAGCGCCAGCGCCGGCGCCGGCTCGGGCTCCGGCTCCGGCTCCGGCGCGGCGGCGACGGGCTCCGGC
>CAZEKK010000149.1:0-6924 GCA_964512905.1 uncultured Solirubrobacteraceae bacterium | reverse complement strand
TTGAGCTGGCGCAGCAGCTCCTTCTGCTTGACCCCGAAGCGCTGCTCCTCGTCGACGATCAGCAGCCCGAGATCCTTGGCGCGCACGTCGCGCGAGAGCAGGCGGTGCGTGCCGATGAGGACGTCGACCTCGCCGGCGGCGAAGGCGGCGACGGCGGCAGCCTGCTCCCTGGGCGGCCGGAAGCGCGAGACGTGCTCGACGGTGATCGGCCAGTCCCGGAAGCGCTCGGCGAAGGTGCCGTAGTGCTGCTGGGCCAGGATGGTCGTCGGCACGAGCATCATCACCTGCTTGCCGTCCGCCGCGCACTTAAAGGCGGCGCGCAGCGCGACCTCCGTCTTGCCGTAGCCCACGTCGCCGCAGATCAGCCTGTCCATCGGCCGCGGCGCCTCCATGTCGGCCTTGACCTGCTCGATCGCCTCCCGCTGGTCGGCGGTCTCGGTGTGGGGAAAGGCGCCCTCGAAGTCGCGCTGCCACTCGCCGTCGGGCGGGAAGTCGTGGCCCACGCGGCGCCGGCGCTCGGCGTAGAGCTCGAGCAGCTCCCCGGCCAGCTCCTGGGCGGCGCGGCGGGCGCGGGCCTTCACCTGCGCCCAGCGCGTGCCGCCGAGCTTGCTCAGCGGAGGGTCGTCGGCGCCGGCGCCGACGTAGCGGGAGATCTTCGCGAGCTGCTCGGAGGGAACGAACACGCGGTCGGCGCCGGCGAACTCGAGGTAGAGGTAGTCGCGGGTGACGCCGGCCACCGTCTTGGTCTCGAAGCCGGCGAACCGCCCGACGCCGTGATCCTCGTGGACGACGATGTCGCCGGTCCGCAGGTCGGCGAAGGACCGCAACGCCCCTGGCCGCCCGCGCCCGGGCTCGGGGCGCCGACGGCGCACGAGCCGGTGCTCGGGCACGACCGCCAGCCGGAACGACGCCGCGATGAAGCCGTCACGCAGGCGGGCGTGCGCGAACGCCAGCCCTGGCGCGGACGCGGCCGGCGCCCCCGGGTCAAGCCAGCCGGGCGTGCTGCGCGCGAGGTTGTAGGCGGCGCGCTCGCCGTCGCCCCGGCGCGGCCACGCCACGACCGTGCGGTAGCCCGACCGGACCAGGCGCTCGAGCTCCGGCTCGGCTTCGCGCAGGGAGCGCGCCGCCATGTCGGCGGCCTGCGCCCGGAAGGCCGGGCCGCCGCGCCCGGCCAGCTCGCGGTCGACGCTCGTCAGCCGCAGGACGGCCCGGGCGTCCAGCGCGGCGGCCACCGCCGCGGGCGGGAGGTAGAGATGGTGGGCGTCGTCGTCGTGAAACGCGGCGGTGACGTCCTGCCAGAGGTCGTCGAGCGCCGGTCCGATCTCCTCCTCGGCGGCGACAACCGCCGCCGCGCCGGCGGGAAGGAGGTCGAGGACCGCCCGGAAGTCACCGACCGGGAGCAGCTCGGCGATATCGGGGCGGGCATCCGCATCGGCCTCCAGCGCCGCCAGCTCGGCGGCGAGCCGGTGGTCCTCGTGCAGCTCGGCGCACGGGGCGATCTCGACCCGGTCCCCCTCCCCCAGCGAGCGCTGGGTGAACGTGGAGAACCACCGCAGCGACTCGATCTCGTCGCCGAACAGGTCGATCCGCACCGCCCGGTCCTCGGTGGCTGGGTAGACGTCGAGCAGGCCGCCGCGGACGGCGAACTGCCCGCGATCCTCGACCTGGTCGACCCGTTCGTAGCCGGCAGCAGCCAGGCGGCCGGCGAGGCGGCCGAGGTCGACGCGCTCGCCGACCGACAGCGCGAACCCGTGCGGGCGCAGCGCGGGATCGGGGACCTTCTCGGCCAGCGCGGCCGCACCGGCGACCACGACCGGGGGCTCCGCCCCCGCCGCCTCCGCGCTCCCGAGGAGGGCGTCGAGCGCGGCGACGCGCAGGCCGACGAGATGTGCGGGCGGGGCGAGGTGGGATTCGTAGGCGACTCCGCGGGACGGGTAGAACCGGACCGGACGCGGGGTCAGCCAGGCCCGCAGGTCGGCGGCGAGGTCGCGCGCCGCGCGATCGTCGCCGGCGACGACGAGGGTCGGGGCGGGCGCTGGCGCGGCGTCCACGAGCGCGGCGACGACGTACGCCCGCAGCGCGGGTGAGACGTAGGCGCTCCCGCCGCCGCGGGCCAGCGCCGGCGCGGCGGGGTCGTCGAACAGGTGGGCGAGGAGCGGGCGGAGGGCCATGGGCTCAGAGCTCGCGGCGGCCGAGCACGATGTCCTCGGCGGCGGCTGCCGCCGCGTCCAGGAGCACCTGCACCTCGACGACCGGCTCGGCGAACGGGGCGAGCACGTAGTCCGCAACCACCTCCGGGTCGGTTGAGTCGGGCCGCCCCACCCCCGCTCGGACCCGTGGGAAGTCCCGGCCGCCGCACTCGCGCGCCAGCGACTTCAGGCCGTTGTGGCCGGCCAGGCCGCCGCCGAGCCGGGTCCGCACCTCGCCGAACGGCAGGTCGATCTCGTCGTGGATCACCAGCATCCGCTGCAGCGGCACCTTCAGGCTCCCGCGGGCCGGTCCGGCCGACCGGCCGGCCTCGTTCATGTACGTCTGCGGGGCGAGCACCGCGACGCGGGGGCCGCCGATGCCGGCGCGCCCCTCCCAGATGCGGCCACGAAACCGCTCCTTCGCCGCTCCGAGCTGCCAGCGCGCGGCCAGCGCCTCGGCGACGACGAATCCGACGTTGTGGCGGGTCGCCGCGTAGCGGCGTCCCGGGTTGCCGAGCCCGACCACGAGCCAGTCGACCGGCGCGCCGAATCGGCGCACGGCCGGCTACTCGTCGTCGCCGCCGCCGCCGGACTCGCCGGCGTCGGCGTCGCCCTCGGCCGGCGCCTCGCCCTCGCCGACGACCTCGGTCTCCTCCTCGATCTCGGCGCCCTCCTCCTCCTGCACGCGCGGCGGGCTGAGGGTGACGACCGTGACCTCGTCGACGTCGTCGAGCAGCGTCACCCCGGCCGGCGGGACGACCTGGGCGAGGGTGATCGTGTCGTTGATCTCCATGCCCGACACGTCGAACTCGATCGCGTCCGGAATGGCGGTCGGCAGGGCCTCGATGTTGATCTCGCGGGTCACCTGCTCCAGGACGCCGCCCTCCTTGACGCCGGGCGCGTCGTCGGCGCCGACGAGCTCGATGACCGTCGTGGCCTGGATCGCGACGTCGAGGCGCACGCGCAGGAGGTCGACGTGGAGGCTGTCCCCCGTGACGGGGTGGCGCTGGTGGTCCTTGAGCACGACCGGCGACGACCCGGCCCCGTCGACCGCCAGCTCGATGACCGCACCGCCCTTGGCGAGCGCGGCGCGCAGCTCGCGGGCGTCGACCTCGAAGGCGATCGGCTCGTCGCCGCCGCCGTAGACGATGCCGGGGACGCGTCCGCCGCGGCGGGAGCGCCGGGCCTGGCGCGATCCCTGGGGCTCGCGCAGCGCGGCGGCGAGGGTGGTCGTGTCGGTGCTGGCCATGGGCGACGGCGGATGGTAGCTGAGCGGGCGCCAATCCGGTCGAAACCCCGGCGCCGGAGCGGTACCCTGCCCTCGATGCCGTCGGACGCGAAGCTGCTCGCCTTGGTCGGAGCGATTCACGTCGTGATGCTCGTGCTGGCCGGCGTGATGCTGTTCATCTTCATCCGCGACGACGCGAACGGATCCTGGCCGCCGCGCGGGGATGACGGCGACGAGGAGGGAGGCGGCGGGGGCAACGACCGCCTGCCGCCCCGGGCCCCGGCCGGACCGCGCGACGGCGGCCTGCCCCTCCCCGACGCCGAGCCCGCCCGTGTCCGCCTGCGGGGTCCCGAGCGGCTGGCAGACCTCACGCCGCCACGGGAGCGCAGGCCGGCGCGCGAGCCGGACCCGGTGCGCACGCCGGCGCCCGCGCGCCGCGAGCGCACCGTTCGGTAGGGCCGCGGCGCGGGACGGGCCCGCCGCGCTCTAGCAGGATGCCTCGCGCCCGATCGGCGGGCTGACCGCGGTGACGGCCACGTCGAAGCCGGTCACCGGGTCTCCGGTGCGGCGCAGCGTCAGGCACTGCACGACCGGCAGCGACTCCCCAGCCCGCCAAGCCACGCGAGCCACCGTCGTGCGCCCGAACGGCACGAACCCGCCGGTGCCGTCGACTTGAAGGATCTCGACCTTGCCCGGCCGGCGGACGCGGTCCACGACGCGCGCGACCCTGGTCCGGCATGCGAGGTCATCCGCGCAGCCGTCGACAGCAGCCACCACGGCCCCGGTCTGGCCGTCGGCTTCGTCGCGCACGATGTCGATCGCCGCGCCGCGCTCGACGTTGCCGGCGGTCAGGATCCGGGCGAGCACGAAGCTCACGACCAGGAACGCGAGCACCGCGAAGGCGATGACCATGAGGCGCTGGGCGCGGGGCACGCGCGCATGATGGCGGACGGCGCCCTCGTGGACGGCACCCGCCGGCCCGCGGCGGCTCAGCCGGCTTCCGGCAGGTCCTCGTTGAGTTCGAGGAACCGCTGGACCGAGGCCTCCTGGTGCTCGAGGCGGTCGGCCAGGGCGCGGGCGTGGCCCGCAACCGCCTCCTCGAAGTCGGCCAGGCAGCGTTCTGGATCGTCGGGCAGCGGGTACACGCGGGCCACGTCCTGCTGGGCGCAGGCGATCCCCATCGGCGGCGCCCCGGCGGCCAGCGTGCGGGCGCCGCAGACGGGGGCGACGACGAGCCTGCGGTCTGGGGCGACCAGCGCGACCGGCAGGAGCCGGTGCGCCGGCAGCGACACGGAGAGGCCGACCGAGCGGTCGATCTCGACCTCGCCGTCGACCAGGTCGCCAAGCGGCTCGCGCCAGACGGCCAGCACGGTGTCGGCCGCCTCGAGCGCGTCGCGCAGGCGGCGGGCCTGGTTGGCGTAGAGCAGTTCGGCCTCGCCGCGGTCGTCCGCCTCGGCGAGGTCGAGGTCGCACGGCACGCGCAGGAGATCGGACGGCCGGACCTCGTCCCCGGCGCCGTGGCCGCCCGGCGCGACGTAGGTGTGCAGCGTGCCGAGGTCGCGCCGCCCGTGGAAGATGACGGTCACGGTGTCGCTGAGCGGCAGGCCGGGGACGCGCAGGGCGACCGCCGCCGCCGTCTCGCCGTCCACGAGCGCCCGCCGGAGCAGGTCGTCCGGGGTCTCGCCGTCTCGGTCGCGGGGATCGCTCATCGCGCGCCTCCTCCTTCCCTCCAGGTGATCGGCAGCAGCCCGCACATCATGAAGCCTTCCGCGGCCAGATTCGTCGCATGGCGGCCGCGGGACACCGCCGAACCAGGCAGAACGCGGGTGCCGGGTGTACTAGGCTCGTGGCCATGCAGGCGCTCTACAAGCCGATCGGCATCTTCGTCGGGATCCTCTCGGGCCTGATTGCCCGGAGGACGTTCGCGCAGATCTGGGACCGGCTCGACGGAGACGAGAACGGGCCGCCCAAGCCCGAGGCGCCGGATGCGACCTTCCGGCGCATCGTGGCCGCCGCCGCCCTTCAGGGCGCCGTCGTCGCACTCGTGCGGGCGACCGTCAAGCGCGGCGGCGCAACCGCGTGGTGGAACCTGACCGGCACCTGGCCGGGCAAGCGCGCCGACGAAGCCTGACCAGCCCGCCGCTACGGCTGGGCGTCGCCGCCGGAGCGCAGCACGAAGCCGCGCTCCGCCAGCATGCCGAGGTCGTCCTCGAAGGCGGCGAAATCGCGGGCCATGAGGTGGTCGAGCGGCACGCCCGACGGGCCGCCCGCCCGCACCCAGCGCCGCAGCACCGCCGGCGCCGCCTGCTCGGAGGCGTCAGCGAGGAGGTCGAGCAGGATCGGCAGCTCCGGACGATGATCGAGCTGGCCCGAGAGCAGCGTGAGGGGATCGGCATCGAGGACCGCGCAGAGCTCCTCGTCGCTGAGGCCCAGCAGGTCCATCAGGCGGGCGGCGTCGGCGGCGGCCACGGCGTTGCGTCCCGGGCGGGAGCCCAGCGCGACCGGCGGCTACCCCTCGCGGAGGACGAGAACTGTCTCGGGGCGGACGCCGTCGTGCTTCATCGCCTCGGCCGCTTCCTCGGTCGCCATGGCAGCCTCGAACGCGGCCACGTCGGGAACCTCCGCGAGCACGCCGACCCGATTCGAGCCCGCCGGATCCCGGAACGTGCGAACCGTAATGCCCAGCGGCCCGAAGAACCCCTCCCGCTTCGACGACGCGAGCCAGTGGTCGACGTCGTCGACCTCGTGAAACACCACCAGCGTTTCCATGCGCCTCCCCTTCCACGGCCCTGTCGTCCGATGTTGGTTGAACTTCGTCGGGCGACCGTACACGGCCGGGCAGGGACGATCGCCTCGCCCGCTCAGCCCATCAGCCGGCCGACGGCGGAAGGGGTGCGAGCGCGTCCATGCCGCTGTGCGCGCACGCGTCCGCGAGGGCGTCGCGCAGCTCGGGCAGCACGGCGCGCGCGGCGACGGTGCGACCGCGACCGCTGCGCTTCTCCACCAGCGTGACCGCTTCGTCCGGATCGGCCTCGAGGTCGTACAGCTCGTATTCGGGCGCCGTGCGCCCGGCCGGATCGACGTAGGCGGCGTACTTCCAGCGCCCGCCCCGGACGGCGCGGATCCGGTTCGGCTGCGGGACGGTGTCCTGCTGCGCCGTGGCCGCCTGGTGGTCGTCGAAGCTGAAGAGCGCGTGGTCGCGCACGCCGTCGGCGGGCGCGGCGTCGAGCACGCCGCCGAAGTCCACCCCGCTCGCGCTCACCGCCTCGGGCTCGGGCGCGGCGTTCCTGGCGAGCACGCCGCCGAGGCTCGCTCCATCGATGGTGCCGTTGCGGGGCGCGCCGGCCAGGTCGAGCAGCGTGGGGACGACATCGACGAGCGAGGCGGCGGTCGCCGATTCCGCGCCCTGGGGGAACAGCAGCGGGTTGGAGATGATCAGCGGGACGCGGATCGTCTCCTCGTAGGCGTTGAACATCTTCTGCCGCAGGCCGCCGTGCGAGAGCCCCA
>CAZEKK010000148.1:0-6960 GCA_964512905.1 uncultured Solirubrobacteraceae bacterium | reverse complement strand
GGCGCCGCGCGGAGCGGGGGACCGAGGAGTCGAACCTCGCGTTGCGGTTTTGGAGCTCGTCCGATCCGGGTCGCGTCGCCTTCGCTGCTGGGTTCTCGGGTGCGCTCATGCCCCTGAACCGCGCTGATCACGATCCGCGACCACTGCTGAGATCACGGATGGCGTAGGAAGCCACCAGCGCACCAGTTCGGTCCGGCGACCCGCCGAGAATGTGCACCGCGATGGCGACACGACGGACACGGCGACGCGGTCGTCCCGCGCCGAGCGAGTCGCTCGTTTCGACGCCACGCAGTTCCGAAAGGCCTACGAGGCGAGGGCCGGGAAGTTCGCCGTGAACGCGCTCATTGACAACACGAACCGGCTGGCCGCTTGTGGAAGGCGCAAGGGGCCGAGGTGGGCGTCGTGCTTGCGCTGCCGATCGGCAAGCGGCACACGCTCGCGGCAACGCGTGGGCTTCTCGGCTGCGAGGAGGACAACGTTGGCCTTCGCGATAGCAGCGACCTGATCACCCGGGCAACGCTGTTCTTGGTGACTGAGTACGCCGCCCGCGCCCAGCAGCTGGGCGCGGAGCGGACGCGGAGATGACCGGCGTCACGCCGCGAGGGCGAGCTGACGCTCCGCGACGAGGAAGCGCAGGGCCGGATCCTGCACCGCGCCGTCCCGGAGCCGGCGGCGGTCGGCGTCGTAGTCCATCGCCGCCGTCCACGGCCCGTGCGACCCCTGCCGCCAGAACGCCGGCTGGCCCCGCCGGACGTAGCCGGCCGCGAACTCGCCGAAGAACGGCAGGCGCTCGATCGACGGATCGCCGAGCTCGAGGACGACCGCGTCGTAGCCGCAGGCGTCCATGTGGTCCATGAGCCGGCATGCGTGCTCGCAGACGAGGTCGACCTTCAGGGTCCACGAGTTGTTCGTGTAGCCGAACGCGAACACGAAGTTCGGCACGCCGCTGAGCATCATGCTCTTGAAGGCGACCGTCTGGCTCGGGGCGACCTCGTTGCCGTCCACCTCGAGGGCGATGCCGCCGAGCGGGCGCAGGTTCAGGCCCGTCGCCGTCACGACGAGGTCGGCGGCGAGCGTGCGGCCGGACTCGAGCACGATCCCCTCCTGGGTCATGCGCTCGATCCGGCCGGTCACGACCGAGGCCTGGCCAGACCGGATCGCGCGGAACACGTCCCCGCTGGGCGCGGCGCACAGGCGCTCGTCCCAGGGGTCGTAGCGGGGCGTGAAGTCGGGCTCCAGCCTGATCCGGGCCGGGAGCTGCAGGCGTGTCATCGCCGCGATGAGCCGGCGGGCGGCCCGCGGGTGCTTCCGGCAGCCGCGGTACATCCCGCGCGAGCCCCCCAGCGCGACCGCGCGCATGAGCCGGTAGGCGGCGCCGTCGGGCAGGATCCGCTGGAGCGCCCGGTACAGCCGGTTGCGGCGCGGCACCGACACGACGTAACCCGGCGAGCGCTGCAGCATCGTGACGTGCGCGGCCCGGTCCGCCAGGGCGGGCACGAGGGTGACCGCCGTGGCGCCGCTGCCGATGACGACCACGCGGCGCCCCTCGACGTCGAGGTCCTCGGGCCAGTCCTGCGGATGGACGATCTGCCCGGCGAACGCATCCTCGCCGGGGAACGACGGCCGGTAGCCGCCGTCGTAGTCGAAATAGCCCGTCCCGGCGTAGAGCCAGCGGGCCGTGAGCTCGCCCTCGTCCCCGTCAGCGTCCCGGAAGCGCACGGTCCACCGACCCTCCTCGGTCGACCAGCTCGCGCCGGTGACCTGGTGGCCGAAGCGGATCGCCGCGCCGATCCCGTGCTCGTCGACCGCCTCCTGGAGATAGTCCAGGATCTCGCCGGCCTCCGCGATCACGCTCGTGCTCGTCCACGGCTTGAACTCGTAGCCGTAGGTGTAGAGGTCCGAGTCGGACCGCACGCCCGGGTAGCGGAACAGGTCCCACGTGCCGCCGATCGCGTCGCGGCCTTCGAGGATGGTGACGGTGGTCCCCGGCCGGAGGCGGCGAAGGTGGCAGGCCATGCCGATCCCGGAGATACCCGCACCCACGATGATGACGTCGTGCTCGGTGTTCATCTGCGTTCCTTTCGCGCCGTCAACTGCAACAGTGCGCCGACCTTAGGAGCGCTGGCGGGCGAGCGGAAGGTGCATAGGCACGGACTTGCACTACTGATATGTGCTGCGGCACACTTCGCTGATGGACGCTCACGACGTGGTCGGGCTGATCGCCGACGATGTGGAGGCGCGCCTCGACGACGTCGTGCGAGCGATGGCCGAGGCGATCCTCAGCGGCGCCCCGCACCTGCCCGCCGACGACGCGATTCGCGCCGACATGGTCGCCAGCTGCCGGGGCAACGCCCGCCGCTACCTGGCCATCGCCCGGAGCGCGGCAGCACCGCCGCCGTCCGATGTGCCGCCAGAGGCCCTGGACTTCGCGCGGACCGTCGTGCGCAGGGGGATCGAGAACGACGCGATCTACATCGGCTACCGCCTCGGGCAGGAGGAGCTGTGGCGCCAGTGGATGGCCGCGGCGGACCGGTGCGCGCCCGCCGACCAGCTTGCCGACGTCCTGAAGATCTCAGCCGGGCTGATGTTCAACTACGGCAACGACGCGCTTGATCGCGTGCTCGCCGAGGTCGAGCGCGAGCGCGAGCAGGTGCGCGGCGAGGCCCTCGCGCGCCGCGGCGAGACGATCCGGCTGCTCCTCGACGGGGCGCCCCTCGATCCGTTCGTCGCCGGCCAGCGGCTGCACTACGACCTGGCCCGCCACCACACCGCGCTGGTGCTGTGGACCGACGCCGGCGACGAGGCGCACGGGGAGCTCGAGACCACCGCGGCCACCCTGGCGCACGCGCGCGGAGCACGTCGCCCGCTGACGCTGGCGGCCGGCGTCGGAACGGTGTGGGCCTGGATCGGCGGCGACACCGGCCTCCCGGCGCAGGCCGATCCGGCGAACGGCGTGGCCATCCCGCCGCACGTCCGGGTGGCCGTGGGGCTGACGCTTCCGGGCGCCGCCGGATTCCGCCGCAGCCACGAGGGAGCCGTCGCCGTCCGGCGGCTCATGCAGCGGGCGGCCGACGGCCCTCGGGTCGGCACGTACGACGAGTACGAGATCACGACCCTCGCGGCCTCGGACGAACCCCGCGCCCGGGACTTCGTGACGAGGACCCTTGGCCCGCTGGCCGACGATGGCCCGGCGCCCGCCCGGCTGCGGGAGACCCTGCGCGTGTTCCTGGACGAGGCGGACAACGCCCCTCGGACCGGGGCCCGGATGCACCTGCACCGCAACACGATCCTGCAGCGCGTGGCCCGGGCCGAGGACCTTCTCGGCTTCCCCCTCGGCGCCCATCGCCTGGCGGTTGCCCTGGCCCTCGAGCTGCACCGGATGGGCATCACCGGCGCGGGCCCGCGCACCGGCACGGCGCGCGAGCCGGCATGAGGCGGGCACGCAGCGCCGGGCGAACAGCTCGTCTCGCGCGGCCCGCTCCGCGCGCCGGGCTCCGAGCGGCCCCGACATGCCGGGGGCCGGATCCCGGGCTGGCGGTCGGGAGGGCATACCTTCGGCACTCAGATGGTGTCCGGCGGCGTCACGCTGCGCGCCCTTCAGACGTGGATGGGTCACGCATCGAGTTCGACGACCGAGGACTACGCCGACTACGCCCCCGTCAAGCACGAGCACGATCTCGCCCTTCGCGCCTTCGAGATGGTCACGGCGCGCCCCGACACGACGCCCGAACCACTGCTGAACCACTGATGGTCGAGGCGAGCGAGATCGAGCCGCGGGGGCGGCAGAGGCGTTCCGCCCCGTGAACGCCGGGCGCCGCGCGGAGCGGGGGACCGAGGAGTCGAACCTCGCGTTGCGGTTTTGGAGACCGCCGTGTTACCGATACACCAGTCCCCCGGGGGCCGGACATTGTAGGCGGCGGGGTCGCGAAGACCGGACGTCGGCTGCCGGCAGGCCTTGCGAATCGCGTGCTCGGGGAGGAGGATCGGTCACGCCGCCGTCCTACCACCCAGGAGCCACCGGGGATGAGCCATCCGGCACGCTGGCGGATCGGGGTCCGCGTGCGACCGGGCAGAACGGCCGTCTTGGCCGCCACGGCGCTTGCCCTGCTGCCCGCCGGGACGGCGGACGCACGTCTCAACGTCGGAGCATCGGCCCGTGGGCCGGGCGCGAGCGACGTCAGCGTCCGCATCTCCAACCCGACGACGGGCACGCAGGAGGACGCCGACTACGCGAACCTGTTCGCCCCCACGTCGGTGCGCCTGCTCGTCGGCCCCGGGGCCGCGGCGACGAACGTGCGGGCGCGCGGCGACGGCGGCTACTCCGGGAATGCCGCATGCGCCCGGTCGGGCGACTCGATCGCCTGCACGTTCGCACCGGAGATCCGTGCGGGCCAAGGGGTCACGATCACGTTCACCGCCGATCCCTGCCGGCCCTCGAGCAGCCCGGTGGGCTACGAGATCGACGGCACCGGCGGGGCGCGCGACACCGGGCAGACGCCCGGACCCCCGGGGGCGTGCCCCGCAGCGGTGCGCATCCGGCGCGTCGGCCTGGACTTCGACGCCCGGGTCAGGCGCCGCCGGGACGCGCTGCGGTCGCAGGTGCAGCGACTCGGGGAACGCAAGCGGCGCCTCGAACACGACCTCAAGGCCGCCGGCCGGCAGGCCGGCGAGGCGGCGGCAGATCTCGCCGCGCTAGCACCGAGGATCGATGCCGTCGACCGGGAATTGCGCGCGACCGAGGACGCGCTGGGCCGGCTGCGCCGAGGCGAGGCGGCCGCGCCCCAGTCCGTCCGGGCGCTGCTCGAGAACGAGGAGCGGATCGCAACCGAGGTCGCCGGACTCGAGCAGCAGATCGTCGACGCGCAGCGCCAAGGCGTCGACGCGGCGGCGCTGCGCGCCAAGCTCCGGGCGGCGACCAGGCAGCTCGATGCGGCGGACGCCGTGCTCGAGCAACGCCTGGCGGGCACCGCGCTCGGGCAGACCCGCGCCCGCTGGCTCACCGCCCTGCGCGGACTTCAGCGCAAGGCGCACGATCTGCGCAGCGCGCACGACGCTGCCCTCGGCGCGGCAGCGGCTGCCGACGCCGCCCTCACCCGGCTCTCCGTTGAGCTGCGCAGCGTCGATGCGCGCCTGATGGATCTCGGTGAGCGGCTCGCCGGGTTTGATCCCGAGGTGCGCGAGGTCCGGGCGACGGTCGACGGACAGACGGTCTTCCGGGCCGTGCCCGCCGTCGCGATCGCCAAGCTGGTGGCGCTCAACGACCAGATCGCGCAGCAAGCCGCGGAGCTGCGCCTGACCGAGGCCGACAAGCGCGAGGCGCGCGACGAGTTCGTCGCGGCCGGCAAGGACGCCACCGCTGCCGGCGACCGCCTGGCGAAGGTGCTGGGCGCCCTCGCGTACGCGCGCTTCGCGACCGCGCTTGCCGCCGACACGTTCGACATCGTCGTGGCGACGGCGAAGGGCGGCCTGGTGGGAGCCGGAGCTGAGCTCGGCAAGAAGTACCTGGAGTCCAAGGTCCTGCGGCCGGCCGAGGGCGGCATCGCGGCCGGCTCGGTCGAGGCCGAGGTCAACCGCGCCTTCGGCGCGGGACTCAACGACGGATTCGCGCGCCAGCCGGTGACGCAGGTGGTCGTCAACCGCGTGCTCGAGGACACCTCGTTCCAGGCCACGAGGGACACGGCCAACCGCTACCTCGGCCGCGTCGTCTTCAGGAAGGCCGAGCTGCCGTTCCGCCGCGTGCTGGATGTCCCGCTGCGCCCGCCGGACACCGGCACGCCGCTGGCCGACTTCGGCCGGGCGCGCCGACAGCTCGACGGCCGCCTCCGGGCGCAGCTGACGAGCCTGCGGCGCGGCTACCTGCGCGGCCTCTCGGTCAGGGGCGAGCTTCAGAACGTCGCCAAGGACGCCCTGAAGCAGCTTGCGACCGGGGCCTTCGACACGATCGAGCGCGACGCGTGGGTCGACTACTACGTCAAGGACCGTCTCGCCCGGGGCCTCTACGCCACGTACTTCGCGGCCGCCGACCGATGGGAGCGGGCGATGTCGCGCCAGGACGGCCTGCTCGACGAGAAAGCCCGCCTCCTTCGCGGCGCCGATCCCGACGCGCCGTTCCGGGTTCTCATCAGCCGTTCGTTCGCGCCGGCCCGGCCGGTCACGGTGGTGCTCTCGCTCCACGGGCCCAACGACGCCCGCGATCCGGTTCAGGTACTCGTCGGCGGAGTCCGCGTGAAGCGGGCCGGCAGGTCGAACCGCTACACGGTCCCCGGGGGTGCGGTGCGTGCCGACGCGAACGGCACCGTCGCGCTCGCCGTGCGCTGACGGAGGGGCATGCAGGGGTGTCCGCGGGCTCTCCGATCGTGAAAGGATGCGCGCGATGGGTGCCGACGAGCGATACCACGGCCCAACCGAGCCGGCCGGCGACGCGCCCACGCAGGTGCTCGGACGGCGGGCCGTCGCGATCGTCCTCGACGGCATCGTCCTGGTCGCCATCTGGGCGGTCATCGCGCTGGCCACCGGCGGCGTCGACAACGGCGACGACGGCCTGAAGATCGAGACGAAGACCGGCGGCACCCTGCTGACGCTGGCCATCTGGTTCCTCTACTTCACGGCGCTGGAGGGCGGGCCGGGCCGCACCGTCGGCAAGATCCTGCTCGGCGTGCAGGTGCGCGCCCGGGACGGTGGCGGTCGCGCCGGCTACGGGCGGGCGGCGATCCGCACCGTCCTGCGGGTCATCGACGTGCTGCCGACGTTCTACCTGGTCGGGTGGATCTGCGCGATGGCCACGGGCCCGGACCGACGCGCCCGCCTCGGCGACCTGGCGGGCGGCACCGAGGTCGTGCGGCGGGCCTGACCACGGCCCGCGGCGGGTGGCGGATCACCCGGCCCGGTCTCGCCGCGCGGCGCGCGCCCGCACCCGGTCGCCCCGGTCGCCGGCCATCCGAGCGAGGAACTCCCTCCAGC
>CAZEKK010000147.1:3816-6990 GCA_964512905.1 uncultured Solirubrobacteraceae bacterium | reverse complement strand
GCCGCCGAGGCCACGGCCCGGCGGACCTGCTCCACCGTGACCACGCCGCGCAGCACGCCGTCGGGGTCGACCGCGAAGAGCGCGCCGAGCGAGCGCAGCGCCGGCGAGCCCAGCAGCGACTCGACCGAGGCGTCGGGCTCGACGCTGACCTTCCCCTCGCCGTCGGTCAGGTCGGCCAGCGCGCCGGCGGTCTGGTGGCCGTGCGCCGCCTGCACCGCGCCCTCGGCGCGCTCCTGGCGCAGGATCCCCAGGAACTGCCCGTGCTCGTTGGTGACCGGGAACCACGACCAGCGGTAGCGCAGGAAGTACTCGTCCAGCACGCGCGCGACCGGCAGGTCGGCCGGGATGGCCACGGGCTCGCGATCCATGATGTCGGCGACCGTCACCCCCTCGAGCTGCTCGGAGAAGCGCGTCTGCACGATCGCGCCGCGTGCCGCCTGGGCCAGGAACCAGCCGAGCACGACCAGCCACAGCCCGCCGAACACCGACCCGGCGAAGAGGAACTCGGCGATGCCGAGCCCGATGAGGATGTAGGCGAATCCCTGCCCGAGCATCGCGGCGATGCGCGTGGCCTTGCCGCGATCGCCGCTCAGCTTCCAGGCCAGCGCTCGCGCCACGCGTCCGCCGTCGAGCGGGAACGCGGGAATCAGGTTGAAGACGAGCAGGAAGGCGTTGATGGTCGCCAGCCAGCCGAGCAGCAGTTCGAGCGGCGAGAGCTCAGAGCCCGACCGCAGCAGCGCACCGTCGAAGAAGTCGTTCTGGCCGGCGACCAGGACGCCCGCTCCAACGCAGGCCAGCACGATCAGCAGCGTGACGATCGGCCCCGCGATCGCCACCTTGAACTCCTCGCCGGGGCTCTTGGTGTCGCGCGAGAGCTTCGCGACGCCGCCGAAGAACCACAGGTCGATGCCGGTGATCTCGATGCCCGAGCGGCGGGCGACGAGCGCGTGGCCGAGCTCGTGCAGGACGAGCGACACGAAGAACAGCAGGACGCTGGCCACGGCGGTTCCGTAGGCCACGGTGTCCGACGTGTCCAGGGCGTTCTTGAACGACCCCGACACCAGGAAGATGAAGAAGAAGAGGACGAGGAACCACGACGCGTCCACGCCGATGCGGATCCCGAAGATCCGCGCGAGCTTGATGGAGCCGGAGCCGCCGAACATTCGCCGTCCATGGTCGCACAGCGACGAGGCGTGGATTGCCGCCAGGCCGGGCCGAGCCGCTCAGACCGCCGGCAGGTGCCTCGCCACGATCCGGGCGGCGTCCACACCCGCGGGCAGCGTGCCGAAGGCGCCGAAGCCATCCCCGCCCAGCCGCGACGCGCAGAAGGCGTCGGCGACGGCGGGGTCACCGTGGCGCACGAGGAGCGACCCCTGGAACGCGAGCGCCAGGCGTTCGACGATGCGGCGGGCCTGGGGCTCGGCGTGGGCGAGGTCCAGCAGGTCGCCTTCGAGGGCGGCGGCCGCTGCGTCGAGGCGGTCGTCGGCGCCCTGGGCCTCCCGCACCTCGCCCAGGAACGCCTCGAGCGACCCGCGGCTGGTGGCCATCGCCCGCATGACGTCGAGGCACTGGACGTTGCCGGACCCCTCCCAGATCGAGTTGAGCGGGCTCTCGCGGAACAGGCGCGGCAGGCCGGAGGCCTCGACGTAGCCGTTGCCGCCGAGGCACTCGAGCGCCTCGGCGGCGTGCGCGGGGGCGCGCTTGCAGGTCCAGTACTTCGCCACCGCGGTGGCGATCCGCTTGAAGGCCGCGGCGTCGGCGTCACCGGCGGCGCTCTCGTCGTAGGCCCGGGCGAGGCGCATTGCGGTGACGGTCGCCGCCTCGGATTCGACGGCGAGGTCGGCGAGCACGTTGGTCATCAGCGGCTGGTCGATCAGCGTCCTGCCGAAGGCGGTGCGGTGGGCGGCGTGCCAGGTCGCCTGCGCGACGCCCATGCGCATGCCGGCGGCGGCGCCGAGCACGCAGTCCAGCCGGGTGTGGTTGACCATCTCGATGATCGTCGGGACCCCGCGGCCCTCCTCGCCGACCATCCACGCCGCGGTGCCGTCGAACTCGACCTCGCTGGACGCGTTGGAGCGGTTGCCGAGCTTGTCCTTGAGGCGCTGCAGGCGGAAGACGTTGCGCTCGCCGTTCGGGAGGACCCGGGGCACGAGGAAGCAGGTCAGCCCGCCCGGCGCCTGGGCGAGGACGAGGAAGACGTCGCACATCGGCGCCGAGCAGAACCACTTGTGGCCGGTGAGCGCGTACTCCGCGCCCGGCCCGCCGCCGTTGACCGGCACCGCGGCCGTGAGGTTCGCCCGCACGTCCGAGCCGCCCTGCTTCTCGGTCATCGCCATGCCGGCCAGCGCGCTGTCCTTCCCGCCGGGCGGATCGAGGTGCGGCTCGTAAGTGCCGGCGAGCAGGCGGGGCTCCCACGCCGCGGCGAGTTCGGGCTGCTGGCGGAGCGCCGGCACCACGGAGTACGTCATCGAGATCGGGCAGCCGACGCCGGCCTCGACCTGCGACAGCGTCACGAAGAGGGCCGCGCGGGCGACGTGGGCGCCGGGCCGGGGCTGCTGCCACGGCAGGGCGTGGGTTCCATGCTCGACGTGCAGGGCGAGGAGGTCGTGCCAGGCGGGATCGAAGACGGCCTCGTCGATCCGGTTGCCGAAGCGGTCGAACGGCTCGAGCGCCGGGGGGCGCTCGTTGGCCCGCACGCCCCGCTCGATCCAGGCCGGATCGCCGGCGACCGCGCCCGCCGCGGCGGCCCGGTCGCGCGCCCAGTCGGCGCCCTCGCGCTCCAGCGCCTCGCGCAGGGCCGCATCGCCGAGGAAGACGTTGTGGCCCTCGAGCGGCGGCGGCTGGTTGGGGGCGCGTAGGCGGGCGTCGGCGGCGATGTCGGTGGCGGCCATGGCCGTCAGTGTCCCACCTCCGGAGCGCCCTGGTGGTGCAGCCGATGCGCGTGCTCGGCGAGCGCTCGCTCACGACTCCCGGCTCGCCGACGCGGCAGCCGGTTCGGTCTGTCGGTCCGGGCCCTCGTGCCGCCGGCGCTCAGCCGCGTCCGTTGCGCGTGACGGCAAGCAGTGCGCGCACGCGCGCCCGGTCGGCAGCCGCGCGCTCGGCGCCGCGGCCGGGAAGCCCCTGGATCAGGCCGTGGTGGTTGTCGATGACGTCCAGGACGACCGCCCGCGCCGC
>CAZEKK010000147.1:0-3716 GCA_964512905.1 uncultured Solirubrobacteraceae bacterium | reverse complement strand
CCTGGATCAGGCCGTGGTGGTTGTCGATGACGTCCAGGACGACCGCCCGCGCCGCAGCCACAGCGGGGGCGGTCGACGGCGCCTCGGGCGCCGCGAGGTCGAGCGCCTCGTGCAGCCAGGCCAGCCAGGCGCGCTCTGAGCCGGCGAGCACGAGGCTCTCGGCGCGGATGCGTTCGGCGGCGATCGCCTGGGCGGTCGGCTCGCCTCCGGCACGAAGCGTCGCCAAGGCGGCCGGAAGGTCGCGTTCGGGTTCGGGCGTCAGAGAAAGCCAGGCACGCGACGCGGCTCGGCGGGCCATGGCCGGCACGATATCATGCGACTGACTACAAAGTCAGGATGGCGCCGAGGCGTCCATGACACGAGGAGATGCATGATGGAGCCGGGGATCGAGGCCGGGGTGCGCACGGGAGACGAGGCGGCGGCTCTGCCGGTCGACGCCGAAGCCGGCGCGGCGGCGGCGGCGACGCCGCGTCCGGGGCTCTCGCCGGCGCTGACGCCGTCCCTCTACACGGATCCAGACGTGCTCGCGCATGAGCAGGACGCCGTGTTCGCACGGTCGTGGCAGCTCGCCGGCCACGTCGCCGACCTTCCGCAGGCGGGCAGCTACCTCGCGACCTACGTGGGCAGCCGCCCGGTCCTGGTCGTGCGCGACGAGGACGGCGCCCTGCGCGCGTTTCGCAACGTCTGCCGCCACCGCGGATCCGAGCTCCTCACGGGCGCCGGCACGTGCAAGCGCGCCATCCGCTGCCGCTACCACGGGTGGACCTACCGCTTCGACGGCACGTTGATCGGCGTGCCCGAGCACCGCACCATCCCGAACCTCGACAAGGCGTCGCTGCCGCTCCTGCCGGCGCAGGTCGAGGTGCTCGCCGGCCTGGTCTTCGTGCACCTCGACCCCCATGCCACGCCGCTGTCGCACCTCTGCGCGGGCCTCGAGCAGCGGCTGGCCCGCTACCGGATCCCGGACCTGGTCCCGAGCGGGACCGGCGGCGGCAGCCGCCAGCGGGCCAACTGGAAGGTCGTGGTGGACAACTACCTCGAGGGCTACCACGTCCCCATCGCCCATCCGGGGCTCATGCGGCTGCTCGACTACCAGCGCTACACGCCCGAGATCCACGATCACTGGGTGTGGTTCGAGGCGCCGATGCGCGACAAGCCCTCCGACAACCGGCTCGAGCGCCTCTACCAGCGGCTGGCCCGGCCGATGCCCGGCCTGACCGAGGCCGACCGGACCGTCTGGCGCTACGTCTTCATCTACCCGAACACCACGATCGACCTCTACCCCGACCAGGTGAACACCTGGCGGCTCGATCCCGATGGCGTCGCCACGACCAAGGACACCTACGGGGTGTACCGGCCGGCGGGGGCCAGCCCCATGACCCGCGCCGCCCAGTGGGCCAACCACAAGGTCAACGAGCTCGTGCTCGACGAGGACGTCGACCTCGTCGAGGCCGTCCAGCGCGGCCTGGCGATCGACGAGTACACGCCGGGTCCGCTCTCGGAGCGCGAGGCGGCGGTCGCCTGGTTCGCGGACAAGGTCCGCGCCGATCTCGGCGCCTGAGATCCCGTTCCAGCGCGCCGGGCGGGTTCGAAGCAGGCGGCGGACGGCGCCACCGCGCCGATACCATCGGCCGCGCTTCGCGCCGGCCGCTGTCCGCCGGCGCCTGAATCCGACCCGACTGGAACCGCCATGGCTCACGACGTCACGTTCATCCCCGGCGACGGCACCGGGCCCGAGCTCGCGGAGGCGACCCGCCGCGTGCTCGAGGCGACCGGCGTCGCCTTCGCCTGGGACGAGCAGCCCGCCGGCGAGGACGTCTACCGCGACGAGGGGACGCCGTTCCCCGACCGCACGCTCGCGTCGATCCGGCGCACGAAGGTCGGCATCAAGGGCCCGACCACCACGCCGGTCGGCGCGGGCTTTCGCTCGGTCAACGTGCTGCTGCGCAAGGAGCTTGACCTCTACGCCTGCGTGCGCCCGTGCAAGGCCTATCCAGGCGTCCGCACCCGCTTCCCCGAGACCAACCTCGTGATCGTGCGCGAGAACACCGAGGGGATGTACGTGGGGATCGAGTTCGAGAACGGCTCCGATCCGCAGGCGCACATCCGGGCCACGTGCTCGCGCCTGGGCTTCGACATCCCGGCCGACAGCGGCATCTCGCTGAAGTACCTGTCGGTCCACGGCTCCGAGCGGATCGTCGAGTACGCCTTTCGCTACGCCGAGGAGAACGACCGCCGGCGGGTCACCGCGGCCCACAAGGCGAACATCATGAAGTTCTCCGACGGCCTGTTCCTCGAGGTCGCCCGCCGGGTGGCCGAGCGTCATCCGGACATCGAGTTCGAGGACCGGATCATCGACAACCTCTGCAACCAGCTCGTGTCGCGCCCCGAGGAGTACGACGTGATCGTGCTCCCCAACCTCTACGGCGACATCGTCTCCGACCTCGGCGCCGGGATGATCGGCGGCCTGGGGCTTGCCCCGGGCGGCAACATCGGCACCGAGGCGGCGATGTTCGAGGCCACGCACGGCTCGGCCCCGAAATACAAGGGCCTCAATAAGGTCAACCCGACGGCCCTGATGCTCAGCGGCGTCCTCATGCTCCGCCACCTCGGCGAGCACGCCGCCGCCGACCGCCTCGAAGGCGCGATCGCCGCGGTGATCGCCCGCGGCGAGAAGGTGACCTACGACCTCAAGCCCACCCGCGACGATCCAACCGCCGTCGGCACCTCGCAGTTCGCCGACGCCGTGATCGAGGAGATGAACGCCACATGACTCCCGCACCCGTGAAGGTGACCGTGACCGGCGCCGCCGGCCAGATCGGCTACGCGATCCTGCCCCGCATCGCATCCGGGCAGCTGCTCGGCCCCGACACCCCCGTCGAGCTTCGTCTGCTCGAGATCACCCCCGCCCTGAAGGCCGTGGCCGGGGTCGTGATGGAACTCGAGGACTCGGCCTTCTCGCTGCTGCACGGCATCGAGATCTCCGACGATCCGAACGTCGCCTTCGATGGCGCCAATGTCGCGATCCTGGTCGGCGCGCGCCCCCGGACCAAGGGCATGGAGCGGGCCGACCTGCTCGAGGCCAACGGCGCGATCTTCGGCCCGCAGGGCAAGGCGATCAACGACCACGCCGCCGACGACATCAAGGTGCTCGTCGTCGGCAACCCGGCGAACACGAACGCGCTCATCGCGCAGCGCAACGCTCCCGACGTGCCGGCCGGTCGGTTCACCGCGATGACGCGCCTGGACCACAATCGTGCGCTGGCCCAGCTCGCCCGCAAGACCGGCGTCCACACGACCGACATCGAGCACCTCGCCATCTGGGGCAACCACTCGGCGACCCAGTACCCGGACATCACCCACGCGACGGTCTCGGGCCGGCCCGCGATGGAGCTGGTCGACGAGGCCTGGGTGCGCGACGACTTCATCCCGACGGTGCAGCAGCGCGGCGCGGCGATCATCGAAGCCCGCGGCGCGTCGAGCGCGAAGTCCGCCGCCAGCGCGGCCATCGACCACGTGCACGACTGGGTGCTCGGGACGTCCGGCGACGAGTGGGTCTCGATGGCGGTCGTCTCCGACGGCTCCTACGGCGTCCAGGAGGGGCTGATCTCCTCGTTCCCGGTGACGACCGCGGGCGGCGAGTGGTCGATCGTGCAGGGCCTCGAGGTCGACGCGTTCTCGCGCGAGCGGATCGATGCCAGCGTCGCCGAGCTGGC
>CAZEKK010000146.1:0-7009 GCA_964512905.1 uncultured Solirubrobacteraceae bacterium | reverse complement strand
GGCATCCGTGGTTGCTACGCGCTCATGCCATACGATGGGCCGATGGACCGCACGCGACGCGACGGCGTCGACCCGTTCATCACGCACGACGGCTCCACGATCCGCGAGCTGGCCGGACCCGCGACCAACGGCGCCAGGTACCAGAGCCTCGCCGAGGCCACCCTCCCGCCCGGGCGCGAAACGATCGCGCACTACCACCCCGTCGCCGAGGAGCTCTACTACGTCGTGGCCGGCTCCGGCCGGTTGCGCGTGCACACCGACGAGCAAGACGTGGAGCCGGGCGATTGCGTCGTCATCCCGCCCGGGCAGCCGCACAAGCTCTGGAACACCTCGAGCGCCGAGGACCTCGTGATCCTCTGCTGCTGCGCGCCCCCGTACGCGCACGAGGACACGGTCCTGCTCGAGGACGTTCCGGCCGCTGCCGAGCCGGCGCCCTGACCGCGCGCCGACTGGCCGGCCGACGCGCTACTTCGTGACGCGCAGGGTCATCTGCATCCCCGGATGGATCGTGCAGACGATGATGTAGCGGCCCGTGGCCGTGACGCGCTTGCGGTAGACCGCCCCCGGCACCATGCGCCCGGAGCGGAACTTCGACGGGCCGAGCGCAACGGTGGCGTTGTGGTCACCGCGCCCGCGGTTGACGACCCGCAGCGTCGTCCCCCGCTTGACGGTGACGGTGGCCTTGTTGTTGGACTGGACGAAGTAGTCGTCGCGCATCGAGACGGTGCGGACCGAGGCGGCCTCCGCGGCGCTCGCGGCGACGGCGGCCGCGACGCCGCTGGCAGCCAGGAGGGCGGCGGCGGCGGCAATCCGAATGGAGTGCGGGCGGGTTGAAGCTGGCGTGGACGGCATCGTTCCCCTGCGTGTTGAACTGGATTCGACCGGTACCATCATGACACCCGACCCCCCGGAGGAGTTGCGCTCGTGCCTCGCCTTTCCGCCGTGACCGCGCTGGTCGCGGCCCTCGTCACCGTCGTGCCCGCCGCTGCGTCGGCCAAGCCGGTGGCCCCGCCGAACAACTCGATCGCGCACGTCGAGTATCCGGGAATGCAGAAGATCCGCTACCGCTACGGGCCGATCCTCATCCGGCCCGGGCAGAACATCATCCGGATCAACGGCACCAACTTGAAGCCCAAGGTGCCCGGGTTCATCACGCGCTTCGAGCCGAACATGGTCCGGGTGAAGGACAACTCCGTGCCGCCCGTGGACATCCTCCATCTCCACCACGCGGTGTGGCTGGTGAACGGGTATCCGTCGTTCGCCGCCGGCGAGGAGAAGACGATCATCCAGATGCCCCGCGGCTTCGGCTTCCGCGTGAACGGCAACGAGATCTGGAACGTCAACGACATGCTCCACAACCTCATCCCGACGCCCGAGCGGGTGTACCTCACCTGGGACATCGACTTCGTCCCGCTCAGCACCGCGGCCGGCCAGGCGATGAAGGGGATGCGGACGAAGTGGATGGACGTCGCCGGGCTGAGCGCCTATCCGGTGTTCGACGCCAAGCGCGGCATGGGCTCCGGCGGGCGATACACCTTCCCCCAGCAGGCGACGGGCGCCGAGCGCAGGAAGATCGGCGGCGCGCGGCAGTGGCGCGTCGAGCGGGATCTCACGCTCGTCCAGACCGCCGGCCACCTCCATCCCGGCGGCCTGTGGACCGACCTCACCGTGACCCGCAACGGAGTCACGAAGCGGCTGTTCCGGTCGAACGCCAAGTACTACGAGCCGGCCGGCGCCGTGTCGTGGGACGTGTCGATGTACGCGACGCCCCCGGCCTGGCGGGTCGCCCTCAAGCGAGGCGACCTCGTGAACGTGTCGGCCACCTACGACGTCAAGCGCGCGTCGTGGTACGAGTCGATGGGGATCATGCCGCTCGCCGTCTACGACGGCGCCGATGCCGGCGGCGTGGACCCGTTCGCGGGCACGATTCCCCAGCGGGGCGTGCTGACGCACGGCCATCTGCCCGAGAACGACAACCACGGCGGCAAGCCGCAGGGCCTCCCCGACGCGCGACGCCTCCTGTCGGGCGCGCCGGTCGCCGGCAAGCTGAAGATCCTGGACTTCGTCTACACCCGCGGCGACCTGCAGCTCACCGGCCGCGCCGGCCGGCCCCCGGTCGTCAAGCAGGGCGCCTCGCTCACGTTCGAGAACCTCGACGCCACGGCCAGCACGAGCAACGAGGACTCGATCTACCACACGATCACCTCGTGCCGGGCGCCGTGCGCGGCCTCGACCGGGATCGCGTACCCGCTCGCCGACGGGCCGGTGGACTTCGACTCCGGCGAGCTCGGCTACGGGCCGGGGGGCTTCACCGCCGCCGCGAACCGCAACACGTGGTCGACGCCGCCGAACCTCCGGCCGGGCACCTACACCTACTTCTGCCGGATCCACCCGTTCATGCGGGGCGCGTTCCGGGTCGCGAAGCCGAAGTCCTGATCGGCCGCGCCATGGCGTGGCATGATGCCGCGCCATGGCGGTGACGGAGGGCCACGCCGGGACCGGGCCTGCCGAGGCCGAGGACGACGAGCGCGCGGTCACGCCGTTGGAGCTGTTCTTCGACCTCGTCTTCGTCTTCGCGATCACGCAGGTGACCGCGAAGATCGCCGCCGAGCCGATCTGGTGGGGCCTCGTCCGCGGCCTGCTGGTGATCTCGCTGCTGTGGTGGGCGTGGGTGGCCTACGCCTGGCTGACGAACACCATCGACGCCGACGAAGGCGGGACGCGCATCCTCATGTTCGTCGCGATGGGCGCGATGTTCGTCGTCGCGCTGGCGATCCCCGAGGCCTTCGGCGACGACGGACTCATCTTCGCGCTCGCCTACGCGGTGGTGCGCCTCATGCACGTCTTCCTCTACGCGCGGGGCGCGCCCGACCTCGGCGTGGAAGCGGCGGTGAAGCGGCTTGCCCCCGGCATCGTGCTGGCGGTGGCGCTGCTGATCGCGGCGTCGTTCTTCGACGGGCCGGCGCAGGGCGCACTGTGGGCCGCCGCGGTGGCGGTCGACTACGTCGGCGTCTATCTGGCGGGCACTGAGGGGTGGAAGGTCGCCCCTGGCCACTTCGCCGAGCGCCACGGCCTCATCATCATCATCGCCCTCGGCGAGTCGATCATCGCCATCGGCGTCGGCGTGAGCGGCCTCGGCCTCACCGCGGGCACCGTCGCGGCGTCGCTGCTCGGCCTCACCGTCGCGATCTGCCTGTGGTGGGCCTACTTCGACGTGGTCGCGTTGGTCGCCGAGCGCAAGCTGCGCGAGGCCACCGGCCGGGCCCGCGCCGCCATGGCCCGCGACTCCTACAGCGTGCTGCACCTCCCGATGATCGCCGGCATCGTGCTGCTGGCCTTCGGCCTCAAGAAGACCGTCGCCGAGACGTCGGAGCACCTGAAGACCGTGCCGGCCTTCGCCCTCGCCGCCGGGCCGGCGCTGTACCTCCTCGCGCACGTGGCATTTCGCTGGCGCAACGTGCACACGCTCAACCGCCAGCGCCTCGTCGCCGCGGCGCTGTGCCTCGCCGTGATCCCGATCGCAACCCAGGCGACCGGTCTCGCCGCCGTCGCGGCGCTCACGGCGATCCTGGCCGGGCTGATCGCCTACGAGGCCGCGCGCTTCCGCGAGGCCCGCGCCCGGATCCGCGCCGCCGAGTAGCGCGGGCTCAGCGATCGGCCGGGACCCAGGCGCTCCCGCCGACCTCGTCGACGTCGACGATGTCCCGGCCGAGCGGCGTGAGCGAGACCGGGATCAGCTTGAAGTTCGCCAGGCCCAACGGGATGCCGATGATGGTCAGGCACAGCGCCGCCCCGGTGATGAGGTGCGCGAGCGCCAGCCACCAGCCCGCGAGCAGGAACCAGATCACGTTGCCGATCGTCGACCACGCGCCGGCGGTCGGCTTCTTGACGATCGTCCGGCCAAACGGCCACAACGCGAACCCGGCGAGCCGCAGCGACGCGATGCCGAACGGGATCGTGACGATGAGGATGAACATCACGAGCGCGGCCACGGCGTAGCCGATCGCCATCCAGATGCCGCAGAGCACGAGCCAGATGATGTTGAGCACGACGCGCACGGGGACTCCTTCGTTCGTCAGTGGATGAGCGTCTTCAGCAGGATGAGGAAGACGCCGAACAGGCCGTTGATCAGCGCCGTCGCGCCCTGGATCCAGACGGGCCGCCGCTCGCGCCAGGCGATGTAGCCGCCCCACAGGGCAAGCTGGACGATGATCACGATCAGGCCCAGCCGCACCGCCTGGTCGGCGCTGCCGGCGGCGACCGCCTCGTCGACGGCCATGGCAATGCAGGCCGGGAAGGCGGCCGTCACGAGCGGCCACTGGGCGGCCAGCACCCGGCGGACCGACCGCTGCCCCCGCGGCGTGGCGAGCAGCAGCGCATAGCCGTGGGCGAGCCAGAAGACCAGGCTGGTGGAGAGCATGTAGCCGATGATCCCGGCCGTCTTCAGGGTCTTGTCCTCCGAGGCGACGAACATCACCGAACCGACCAGGACGGTCCCGTAGACCCCGGCCGCGAGGCTCTCCCGGTTGGGCGGCGTGCGCTCGCGCGGCGTCATGCGCGCCAGGATATGGGCTCGCCCCGGAGCCTGGCCCACGCCGTCTCAGGGCGAGACGACACCTCAGTCGCCCGCGGGGCCCGGGCCCGTTTCCACGCACGGCTCGCGAGCCGCCGCGGCGCGGTAGCGCGCCATCGTGGCCGGGCCCATGTCGGTGTGGGTCTCGCCCCGGAACGCCGCGACCCGCTCGCGGTAGTAGGGCGAGCCCAGGCTCTCGCCGTGCCCGATGACCCCGGAGACCGGTATGCCGGCCTGGCAGCGCAGCCAGCGCACCAGGCGCAGCGAGGCGCGCCGCTGGGCGCCGTTGCCCATGACGTCGGCGTCGCTGAAGCCGGCGTGCTCGATGCCGATCGCGGTGTAGTTCAGGCCGACGACGTGGCGGCACATCACCCCGAGCGGCACCATCTGCACGATCGTGCCGTCGCGATCGACCACGAAGTGCGTGCAGACGTTCGGACGCTCCTTCAGTTCCGGGTCGGGGCGGTCGCGAGCGAAGATCGCCCGCACGTCGGCGGCGCTCTCGGCGGCCGCCACGTGCACGACGATCAGCTTCGGATCCTCGAGGCGGTCGGTGTCGATCCCGTAGTGGCGGCGGGCGTAGGCGCGCATGTCGGCCTCGCGCCGCGCGGGGAAGTCGATGAGGTCCTGCACGATCGGCGGCCGCAGCGCATCGATCGCCGCCGCCGCGCCCGCGGCGTCCGGCCCGCCGGCAGCGAGGTCCCCCATCAGGCCGCGGACGGCGCGCACGTGGCGGGCGACCGCGCGCGCCGAGGGAGAGCCCGCCGGGAACTCGACCACGAACGACGTGATGCCCGGAACGACCGCGTTCTGCCAGTTCACCAGGCTCCCCGGATAGCGCGGCAGGCGCCGCACCGGGAGGCCCGCGCGACGGCCATACGCTTGCGCGATGGCGCGGTCGCCGTGCGAGTCGTCGACGAGGCCGTAGGGCTGGTGGTACCAGACGGCGACGTCGGGCTGCAGGCGCTCAGTGAGGCGCTGGACGGCCCGCGACTCGGGCTCGGACCACGGCTGCGGGCCCGACCAGTAGCGCGTGCCCCGCTGGCGCTCGCGCCAGCGCCAGTCGGAGTTGCGGTTCAGGTCGACGCCGCGCGCGTTCGTGCGCCGCCCGGCCGCCTGCCCGTCGGGGTTGACGGACGGCACGAGCACGAGACGAACGTCCTGCGGCGGCGTGATCCGCGCCAGCTTGGCGACGACGCGCGCGCCCGCCGGCTCGTCGCCGTGGACGACGCCGACCACCAGCACGGTGCGCGGGGCGTCGGGGGCGCCGAGCGTGATCGCGGTGATGGGGCGGCCCGCCCGGGAGCGGCCGATGATCTCGCGGCGCGGGCCCGGCGCCGCCGCATCCGCGGCGGGCGCCCGGGCGCCGGCCGCGACGACGTCGGCGCCGGCAACCGTCACGCCGCGGGTCGCCTCGGGCGGCGGCGGCGCGGCGCCGCAGGCAGAAAGGAGCAGCACGGCGGCCGCGGCGCCAGCGACGGCGGCGGCCACGGTCGCGGCAGCAGATGATCGAGAAGCCCGGTCCGGCATCCCCCCGGAGGATAGGCTCCGCGCCGCCATGGCAGCCCCGCCCGACGCCCTGCCGCTCGCCGGCCTCGTGGTCGCCGACTTCTCGCGCATCCTCGCCGGGCCGCTCGTCGGCATGACGCTCGGCGACCTCGGCGCCGACGTGATCAAGGTCGAGGCGCCGGGCGGCGACGACACGCGGACGTGGTCGCCCCCCGTCGATGCCGAGGGCCGGGCGACGTACCACCACGCCGCCAACCGCAACAAGCGCTCGATCGCGCTCGACCTGCGCTCGGCGGAGGACCGCGGCCTGGCCCGCCGCCTGTGCGAGCGGGCCGACGTCGTGGTGGCGAACTTCAAGCCGGGCACGCTCGAGCGCTTCGGACTCGGCTACGAGGAGGTTGCGGCGGCCAGCCCCGGGGTCGTCTACGCCGAGATCTCCGGGTTCGGGGAGGGAGCGGGCCGCGACCTGCCCGGCTACGACCCGCTCGCCCAGGCCGTCGGCGGCCTGATGAGCATCACCGGCCCGCCCGGGCACCCCTCGAAGACCGGCGTCGCGCTCGTCGACGTCATCGCCGGCCTCTACGCCACGTGCGCCGTGCTCGCCGCGTTGCGCGAGCGCGAGCGCAGCGGGCGCGGGCAGCGCGTGGCGATCAACCTCCTGCACACGACGCTGGCGGCGTTGGCGAACCAGGGGACCGCGTGGCTGGGCGCGGGCGCCGTCGGCAGCCTGCTCGGCAACGCCCACCCGAGCATCGAGCCGTTCGGCACCTATCAGGCCGGTGACGGCGAGCTGATGATCTGTGCGGGCAACGACCGGCAGTTCGCGGCGCTGGCCGACGCCCTGGGCGCTTCGGATCTCGCCGACGACCCGCGCTTCGTGACCAATGCCGACCGGGTCGCCAACCGCGAGGCGCTGCGCCCGCTCCT
>CAZEKK010000145.1:0-7130 GCA_964512905.1 uncultured Solirubrobacteraceae bacterium | reverse complement strand
GGGCTCGGCGAGAGCCCGGTCTCCTTCGTGTTGCGCTCGGTGGTGACGGCGGCGACCCTGCCGGTGTTCGCGTCGATCCGGACGACCGTGATGATCCGGTAGCGCGTGCCGTCGGCGGTCGGGACCGAGAGCGAGACCGCCCAGTACGGCCGCGAGTTCAGGCCCTGGCGCACGAGGCGCACCTGCGTGCGCTTCGGCGTGAAGGCGACCTGCTTGCGGGCGGTGGCGATCGCTTGGTTCTGCGAGACCCGGACTTGCGCCTTCTGGCAGGTCGTGGCGACGAGGATGGTCACGACGAACAGCACCAGCACCGCGACAAGGCGCGGCCAGGTCAGGGGCACCCGGGAGCCCTTCCAGGCGCGGATGGCGCCGGGGCGTCGCTCAGTTGAGTCCGCCACGGGTGCGGACCCTACGCGACGTGCGGTGCCGTCGGGGGCAGCTATGCCTTCGGGCGGAACTCGTCGCCGAGATCGGTGCCCAGCAAGATGAAGAGCACCACCGCGACGCAGATGAACGAGATCACCAGCATGGCGACCTCGAACCCCTTGACGTGGGTCTGGAGCGGCGGGAACTCGATCTGCTTGTTGTCGTCGGGTTCGGGCATGGCTTCCTCTCCGTCGTCAGGACGCGTCGGGGGCGGTCGGAGCGGCGGCCGTGCGACCGCTGTCGCGCTTGCGCAGGCGGGCGACGTGGGACCGCAGCTGCTTGTTCTCGTAGACCACCCACAGCACGATCACGAGGATCGTCACGGTGATCCCCAGGTAGGTGAGGACGTAATACGCGTCGGTGGCCGGGGCTCCATCCTCCCCGTACGTCGACCCCGGGCCGAACGTCATGATGCCCGCGCACTTGTCGTAGGCGGCCTGGAGGATGAAGTCGGCGGAGTCGTCGGTGCCGTGACCGGCCTCGCCGATGGCCTTCACGCAGTCGGGGGCGCTATCGATGATCGCGGGCATGCCGCTCCTTCCCCTCGGTCGTCTCGACGGTTCCGAACTCCATGCGCCGGTAGTCGCCGGCCAGAGCCCGGTTGCGCTTGTCCTTGCGGATCATCCAATGGCTCAGGCCGCCGACGACGGCGAGCATGAGGACGATGCTGAACGCGAGCTGGAGCATGGCCTACCCCGTTCCCGTCCCGGCCGGCTCCGGCGCCCGTCCGTCGGGCGCCCGGGCATCCTCGATCGCCTGCCTGAGGATCGGCTCGGCGTCCACCACCGAGCCGTCGGGCTCGACGATCGATTCCGGGGCACGGGCAGACTCCGGGAAGAAGTCCTGCTCGTACTCCGCGAGGTCCAGGCCCTCGAGTTCGACCTCGACCGGCACGCGCAGCAGGTTCATCTTCTTGAGGATGAACGATGCCCCCCAGCCGGACAGGAAGCCGAGCGGCAGGAACGTCGCCATGCCCATGAGCTGACCGCCGATGGAGGACTCGACGTTGTTGAGGCCGGTCGGGTAGCCGGCGGCGAAGACGCCGACCCACAGCATCCCCAGGAATCCGGCCACGCCGTGCACGGCCACGGCGCCGACCGCGTCGTCGACGCGCATCCGGCGCTCGATCCAGCCGCCGGCGTAGTAGACGAGCACCGCGCTCAGCATCGCGATGAGGTAGGCAAGCGTCGGCGCGTAGACATCCGCCCCGGCAGATACGGCGATCACGCCCGCGAGGCCGCCCGAGATCGTCCAGAACGGGTCGCCGCGCGAGGCGAAGTAGCCGCCCGTGAAGCCCCCCGCGAACCCGAGGGTGATCGTCATCGTGATCGCCCCGAGCGTCGTCGGGCTCAGGTAGATGTTCGCCCAGCCTGGGAAGGCGGTCGACGAGATGACCAGGCAGGCGCCGTAGAAGGCGTAGAACCCGGTGAAGATCAGCATCAGGCCCAGCGCGGTGATGTGGAGGTTGTTGGGCCTGAACGTCCGCATCAGGCCCTCCTTCGTGTATCTCCCGATGCGGGGCCCGACGTTGAAGAGCACCCCGAGCGTGAATGCACCGGCGACGCCGTGGACGACGCCGGAGGCGATCGAGTCGTGGAAGCCGAAGCGCAGCGTCAGCCACCCGCCGGCGCTCCAGCCCCAGGCGGCGTCGAGGATCCACACGACCGAGCCGAGGATCACCGCGAGCACGAGGTAGGCGCTCAGCCGGGCGCGCTCGATGATCGCGCCCGACATGATCGAGGCGGTCGTCCACGAGAACAGGAGGAACGCCAGGAAGAAGATCAGGTTGATGTTGTTCGTGATGTTCGGCCCGAAGGCGTCCGACCACGGGATGCCGGTCGCGCACGCCGCGGCGGTGAAGTCCGTCGAGTTCGGCGTGATCGGAATTCCCGGCTGGGCGCAGTTGTAGATCATCCAGCCGAAGTAGTAGAACGTCGGCGTGACCACGGCGATGGTCAGGATGTTCTTCATCGCCGTCGTCATGACGTTCTTCCGGCGCGCGACGCCGGCCTCGTAGGACATGAAGCCGGCGTGGATCAGCCACATCAGCACGACGGTGAAGAAGTAGAACTGCTCGCCGATGACGAGCGAGTCCTGCGTCTGGCCCGTGACGACGTCCTCAAGCTTGGGGGCTGCCTGGGCGATCAGCTCGAACACGCTTCGCTACCTCCGGGCCTGGCCGCACGCGGGGCGCGCAGCACGTAGGGACGAATCACTTCCTCCGGAGGCGGTTCTATCCGACACCGCGCGCCGCGAACAATGGCCCACGGGTCCATCATTCACTTGGCTCTGGTGTTCGATGTACACATATCCCGAGCGCTGCCGGGCCTTCTCGGGGTAGGATCGGTGTAGTGACTGCCCACGCGCCAACCAGCGACTTCGCCCGCATCAAGGCCGAGAACGACACGCTGTACGCGGTCATCAACACGGTCTCGTCGTCGCTGAACCTCGATCGCGTGCTCGACGGCGTCGTGGAGATCGCCACGGAGGCGACGGCCTGTCACGCGTGCTTCGTCTACTTCGTGGAGGGCGACCGCCTCGTGCTGCGGGCCGCCTCCCCGATGTACCGCTTCTTCGTGGGCAAGCTCGGCATGGGCCTCGACGAGGGCCTGACCGGCTGGGTCGCCCGCAACGGGACGCCGGAGTTCATCCGCGACCAGGCGCTGGCCGACCCGCGCATGAAGTACATGCCCGAGCTCGAGGAGGAGCGCTTCCAGTCGATGTGCGCGGTCCCCGTTGCCAGCAAGGACGGCGCTGTCATCGGGGTCATCGTGCTGCACACCGCCGCCCCGCGCGAGTTCGGCGAGGAGGTGCTCAACCTGCTCGTTCACGTCGCCTCGCTCGTGGCCGGCGCGATCGAGAACGCCAAGCTGTTCGCGGACACCCAGCGCCGCGTCGACGCGCTGACCGGGCTGTCGCGGCTCAGCCAGCGGCTGGCCGCCGCGGTCAGAGCCGACGAGCTCTACGAGGCGGTGGCCGAGGGGGTCCGGGGGCTGCTGCCGGTCGACGGCTGCCACGTCTATCGCGTCGAGGCCGACGGCGACGAGCTCGTCCTGGCGGCGTCGCGCCCGGACGACGCCGACCCGCCGCGCCCGCGCCTGCGCGGCACCCGGCTGCTGGCCGAGGTGCTGGGATCGGCGGACGCCGAGGAGCCGCCCGCCGGCGCCGCGACGGCGCTGTGGCCCGGCCTGCCGCCCGGGCCGGTCCTGATCGCGCCGCTCGTGGTCAGCGACGAGCACCTCGGCGTGCTCTGCGCGCGGGCCGGCGGCGAGCGCCCGCCGTCCGCCGAGGACGCCCGGCTGTTCCGCGCCGTCGCCAACCAGGCCGCCGTGGCGATCAAGAAGGCCGAGCTGATCGAGCGGCTCGCCGCCGAGAACGCGGTCAAGGACCTCTTCACCGCGCTGGCCGCCGGCAGCGCCGACGTCGCCGAGGCCCACGCGCGGACCGTCGGATTCGACCTGGGCCGGCCCCACGCCCACGCTGTCGCCGTCGCTGCCCCCGGGACCGAGGCGTCGTGGGCGGCGGTGGCCGAGCGGCTGGAGCTCGAGCTGCGCGCGACCGCCCCCAGCGCCCTGATCGAGGTCGGCCACGACCGGCTGCGGGCCATCCTGCCGCTCGGCGATGGCGCCGACGGTGCGGAGCGGCTGCGCGACGCGCTCGATCCGGTCGCCTCCGGGGCCGGAGCGACGCTCGGGCTCGGCGGGCCGGCGGCGGCCGCCGCCGACGGGCGCCGCGGCCTGCGTGAGGCCGGCGACGCCGCCCGCATCGACGGCGTCCTGCACCCCGCCGGCGGCGCCGCCGCCTACGACCACCTCGGCGCCTACCGCTACCTCGTCCACCTCCCGCTCGACGAGGCGCCGCGCGACCGCCACTGGCAGGCGGTCGAACGTCTGGCCGACTACGACCGCCGGCGCCGCAGCCACCTCGTCGACACGCTCGAGCAGTACCTGACCGAGCGCCGCAGCGTCGCGGCGAGCGCGCGAGCCCTCTTCATCCACCCGAACACGCTGCGCCAGCGGCTCGCGCGGATCGAGAAGGTGTCGGGCCTCACGATCGGCGACGAGGACCTGCTCTCGCTCGAGCTGGCCGTGAAGCTCGTGCGGCTGCAGCGGGCCGCCGGATCACCCCGGTCGAGCGGGGCCCCTACGCCCGGCGGCGGCGATCGCGCGTGAACGTGAAGATCCGCAGCGCGATCAGGCCGAAGAAGTTCGTCAGCAACACGAGCAGCACCCACCACACCTTCGCCTGGAAGCTCAGGTCGGTGCGCGGCCGGACCTCGAGGATGGCGAGGTAGACCATGATCGCCAGCAGCAGCGCCATGAGCGGCGGGACGCGCTGGATGAGCACGAAGAGGATCACGCGACGAGGACGATAGCCGCATGACGGGCCGCGGGTGCGACTAGCATCGCGCCACCGAGGGGAGGAGAGGCGACGTGACGATCCGGGCCAAGCTCTACGTGGCGATCGCGCTGACGGTGATCGGGCCGCTGGCGCTGGTGGCGGTTGCGCTCTACGGGATGGGGCAGATGGGCGACCGCTTCGACGACGTGCGCCTGCGGGCCGACAACCGCGCCCTCGCGCTGCAGTTGAAGTTCGGCGTCACCGACGTCAACGGCTGGCAGACGGCCTACGGCTACGACAACGGCCGCAGCCGCCCGCAGTTCGACCGCTCGGTGCAGCAGTTCCAGGCCACGCTGGCCGCCGCGAAGCGCGACCTGCGCGGCCCCCGCGAGCAGAAGCTGCTCACGCGGATGTCGGACCGGTTCGACGAGTTCCTGCGGCTCGATGCCATCGCCTACCGGGCGCTGCAGCGTGGCAACGCCGACCTGACCCGCCGGATCCTGCTGGGCCCGGAGATCACGAACTTCCGCGCCCTGGCCGCCACGGCGCAGGCGCTCGCGACCGCCGAGGCTGCCGCGTCCGCGCAAGCGGTTGCGGAGTTCGAGACCGAACGGCGCGACGCCCGCCGGCGGATGATCTTCGTCGCGCTGGCCGCCGGGATCGTCGTCGTCCTGCTGCTCGTGACCGCCAACGACCTCGCCCGCCTGGCGCTCGAGGGCGCGCGGCGGCGCGACCGCGCACCGGAATGACCCGCGAGGTCATCCTGACGCTCAGCCTGCTCTTGGCCGGCGGGCTGGCCGCACGCTTCCTCGCCGAGGTCCTGCGGGTGCCCGAGATGCTCGTGCTCGTCGCCGTCGGCGCACTGCTCGGACCGTCGGTGATCGACGTGGTCGACGTGCCGCTGGAGTCGCTGGGCGCCCAGCTCATCTTCACGCTCGGCGTCTCGGCGATCCTCTTCTACGGCGGGCTGAACCTGTCCTTGCGCGTGCTGCGCCAGACGGCGATCTCGCTCGGCCTGCTCGCCGTGCCGGGCCTGATCCTGACCGCGGGGATCGTGAGCGTCGCCGCGCATGTCGCCTTCGGCCTGGACTGGACCGAGGCGCTGCTGCTCGGCGCCGTGCTCTCCCCCACCGATCCGGCGATCCTCATCCCGCTCTTCACCGGGTCGGGCGTGCGGCCGAAGGTTGGCCAGACGATCATCGCCGAGTCGGCGTTCAACGACCCGACCGGCGCCGTGCTCGCGCTCAGCCTCGCCGGCGTGCTCCTCAGCGGCGACAGCTCGGTCGGCAAGCCGGCGCTGGAGTTCCTCGTCGACCTCGGGATCAGCACCGGCGTGGGGATCGTGGCCGGCGTCGTGCTGTCCGCGGCCATCTCAAGCCACCGCGCCGGCATCTGGCGCGAGTCCTCGGCGATCGCCGTCATGGGGGTCGTGGCGATCGGCTACTTCTCGCTGGACAGCGCCGGCGGCAGCGGCTACCTCGGCGCGTTCATCGCCGGCCTGATCGTCGGGAACATGGAGCTGCTCGGGCTGGCGATGCACTCCGACCACGAGCGCGAGATGAAGGACTTCGCCCGCAACCTCGCCGACATCGTGACCCTGTTCGTGTTCATCGTGCTCGGGGCCAACCTGCCGTTCGCGGCGATGTGGGACCAGCTCGGGCCGGCGCTCGTCGTGCTGGCGGTGCTCATCTTCGTCGCGCGGCCGATCGTCGTCGTGCTGTGCACGCTGCCCGACCGCCGGGCGCGCTGGACCCGCGGCGAGGTGACCTTCCTGTGCTGGTCGCGCGAGACCGGCGTCGTGCCGGCGGCGCTCGTCGGCGTGCTCGCGGGCCTCGGGGTCGAGAACAACGAGCTGTTCGCGAGCGTGGTGGCGCTGGCGATCATCGTCACGCTGGCGATCCAGGCGCTGCCGGCGCCGTGGCTGGCCCGCCGCCTCGGGCTCGTCGAGCGTGCGCCGCCCGAGGGCCTGGGCTCCTCGGCGGGCATGGTCTGAGGCGCGGCGCGGGCGGCGCGCCGCCGCTTGCATGCTTGTACCTATTTGTCTAGTGTCGCCCGCGAGGAGCAGCCCTGCGCGCGGCCGGCGAGCCGGCGCGTCCGACTGGCCATCCGCGAAGGAGAGAGAGCGACCGCATGAAGAGCAGCCTGGAGATCGCGCAGGAGGCTGAACTCCAGCCCATCGAGGAGGTCGCCGCCCGGCTCGGGCTCCGGGACGAGGAGATCGAGCCCTACGGCCGCTACAAGGGCAAGATCTCCCTGTCGGTGCTCGACCGCATGGCCGACCAGCCCGACGGCAAGCTCGTGTGCGTGGCCGGCATGACGCCGACGAAGGCCGGCGAGGGCAAGACGACCACCTCGGTCTCCCT
>CAZEKK010000144.1:0-7150 GCA_964512905.1 uncultured Solirubrobacteraceae bacterium | reverse complement strand
TGATCAGGATCTCGCCGTCCGGCGCGATCTTCACCTCGCAGCCCGGCAGCGCCCGGCCGACCGTCCCGAACTTGTGCGCCTCGATGGTCGAATAGGTCGCGACGGTCGCAGTCTCGGTCATGCCGTAGCCCTCGAGCACCGGCACGCCGGCGGCGTAGAAGAACTTCAGGATCTCAGGGGCGATCGGCGCGGCGCCGGTGACGGCCTGGCGCAGGCGGCCGCCGAACAGGGCCCGGACGTTCGCGAAGACCTGCTCGTCGGCCTGCGCGAACGGCTCGGCCAGCTCGGGCGGGACGTCGTGGCCCGCGATCTGGAGGTCGCGCACCTTGCAGCCCATCTCGACCATTGCGTCGAAGCGTGCGTGCGCGGCGTCGCCGTGCTCCTCGGCCATCTTGGCCATGATCTGGGTCGAAGCGAGCGTGTAGAGCTTCTCGAAGATGCGCGGGACCGACGGGAAGTACGTCGGCTTGGTCTCCATCAGCTCGGGGATGATCTTCTGCGGGTCGCCCGTCCAGTAGCTGATCGTGCCGCCGAGGTCGTAGGAGAGCAGCTGGATCAGCAGGGCGAAGGCGTGCGCGAGCGGCAGGAAGAGGTAGGAGGTCTCGCCCTCGTTCAGCACCTCGAGCGTCTCGCACATGTTCAGCACGCTGCGGTAGTTGCCGTGCGTGAGGACGCAGCCCTTCGGCGGGCCGGTCGTGCCGGACGTGTAGATGAAGGTGAAGGGGTCGTCTGGGGTGACGGCAGCGGCACGGGCCTCGAGCTCGGCATGGTCGCGCCCGCGGCCCTGCTCGCGCACCTCGGCCAGCGCCACGGCGTCGGCGACGTCGCCCGCCGGATCGACCACGATGATCGTGCGCAGGTGCGGCAGCCGCTCGCGGACCTCGACGATCTTGGCGACCTGGCCGGCGTCCTCGCAGACGACCGCGACGGCCTCGGAGTTCCCGGCGACCCACTCGCACTCCTCCGGCGAGTTCGTGGGGTAGATCGGGACGACGACGGCGCCGGCCGTCGAGATCGCGAAGTCGGCGTAGGTCCACTCGGGGCGGGTGTTGCACAGGATGCAGACGCGCTCGCCGGGCTCGATGCCCAGCGCGATGAGGCCGCGGCCGAGCTCGCTGACGATCTCGCCGACCTCGGCATAGGTCACGTCGACCCAGACGTCCTCGGACTTGTACTGCAGGGCGGTCTTGTCGCCGTGCTTGCGGGCGGCAAGCAGCAGGAGGTCGGCGATGGTCTTGGAGCCGGTCGATCCGGCGACCGGTGCGGCGGCAGCTTCCATGTCCTTCTCTCTTCCCTCGTTCAGGCTCGGCGCGGTCGAGGGCCGAACGGCCCTCGGGCGATTCTACGGATCGGCGCCTGCGCGGCGAACGCACCGCGCCGCGCCGCTGCCGCCCGGCCCGCTCGCGGCCGGCGTTCTCAGTCGCGCGTGGTTGGCGAGGGCGCCGTCTCGTCCCACGTCGAGAGCGGCTCGTCGCTGGCCCACTGCTCCTGGATCTCCTCGAGCGAGCGGCCGCGGGTCTCGGGAACGTAGCGCCACACGAACACGTATCCGAGCGCGCACATCGCGGCCAGGAGGAAGAAGGTCGCCGACTCGCCGATCCCGTCGACGATCGAGAGGAAGAACTGGGTGACGAGGAACGCCGCACCCCAGTTGACCGCCGTGGCCAGCGAGACCGCCCGCCCGCGCACGCGGCTCGGGTAGATCTCGGAGATCACCGTCCACACGACCGGGCCCAGGGAGAACGCGAACGAGGCGATGAAGACGACCAGCGCGCCCATCGTGATGATGCCGACCAGGGAGGCGCCGGCGCCGGGGTCGGTGGCCGAGGTGGTGGCGAAGCCGATGCCCACCGCGCACAGCGAGACGAACATCCCGACCAGTCCGACGAACAGCAGCGGCCGGCGGCCGAAGCGGTCGACGTAGGCCACGGCGATGAAGGTCGCGAGCACGTTGACCAGGCCGACGGAGTAGAGGGTGGCCTCGGTCTGCTGCTGCGTGCTCGTCAGGCCGGCGCGGTCGAAGATCTCGTTGGCGTAGTAGATGATCGCGTTGATCCCGGTGATCTGCTGGAAGATCGACAGGCCGACGCCGACGATCAGCGCCTTGCGCATCCGCGGGCTGAAGACCTCGCTCCAACGGGCCTCGCCCTCGGCGGCCTCGCGGTCGATCTCCGCCTGCACGGCGGCCAGCTGCGCGTCGACCTTCTCCGGCGGCGTGACCTTCGCCAGCGAGGCCCGGGCCTCGTCGCGCCGACCGACCTTCGCGAGCCAGCGGGCCGACTCGGGGACGAGGAAGACGCCGATCATCAGCAGCGCGCCGGGCACCACCGCGAGGAGGAACATCGCGCGCCAGTCGCCACCCTCGTTCAGGGCGTCGTCGATCAGGTAGGCGACGAAGATGCCGACGGTGATCGCCAGCTGGTACGTGGACACCATGCGGCCGCGCAAGCGCTGCGGGGCCATCTCGGCCGCGTAGAGCGGGGCGATGGTCGAGGCGAAGCCGACGGCGAGGCCGGTGATCACGCGGCCCGTGGTCAGGACGGCGACGCTGTCGGCGACGGCCTCGACGACCGCGCCGCCGATGAAGAGCACGCCGGCGGAGACGAGCACCCAGCGGCGGCCGATCCGGTCGGCCAAGGTGCCCGCGACCAGCGCGCCGACGAGCGCGCCGAGCGTCACCCACGAGGTGATGATCTCGCTCGCGAACGTCCCGACGTTCAGATCCTCCTTGACGAGCTTGAGCGCGCCCGAGATGACGCCCTGGTCGTAGCCGAAGAGCAGCCCCGCCAGGAACGTGACCGCAGCGATCGCGATGACCCAGAAGCGCACGCCGCGCCCCGCGGGTGCGGCGACGCTCGCCGCCGGTGCCGCCGTGTCCTCAGCCGCCATCTGCCTTCCTCCTCGTCACGCCGGGATCCGTCCGGACCGCGCGAGCGGGCAGGACGGCGCAATCCTGCGAATCAGGCGATCAGTTTCCGCGCATCCGGCGCGGTTCCTTCACACACGCGGGCGGCATCCTGCCGCCCGGGAGCGATCAGACCTTGACGGCGTCGTGCTCGGAGAGGGGCGTCGCGGCCTCGAGGCTGGTGAGGAACAGGGTCTTGTCGATGCGGCCCTGGAAGATCGGAACGCCCATTTCCATGCACTTGCTGATGACTTCGCGACGGTCGAGGCCGGCCTCGCGGGCAAGCTCGGTGGGCGTCAGGTGAATCGCCATGGGACGTGACCCTCCTGGGTGGGTTCGTTGCGTGGAGTACTTATAGCCCCTGGATCGGATGGTCTCAACGAATTCGGTCGCTGCGAGCGGATTTCGTGGACGGCCTTGCGGCGCGGCGGCGGCGCCCGCGTTGCCTCAGACCGGATTGGGCACGTCGAGGGCGACGTGGCGCACGCCGAAGCGCTCGGCGACGAGGTTGCCGAGCCGGCGGATCCCGAACGTCTCGGTTGCGTAGTGGCCGGCGGCGATGAAGTGCAGGCCGCCCTCGCGCGCATCGGCCATCGCGTGCTCGGCCGGCTCGCCGGTGAGGAACGCGTGCAGGCCCGCGGCGGCGGCGTCGTTGATGCTGCTGGCGGCGCCGCCCGACACGATCCCGATCGTGCGCACGCGGCTGGGTCCGGCGCCCTGGACGAGCGGCACCCGGCCCGTGAGCGCCGTCACCCGCTCCACCAGCTCGGCGACCGGCAGGCCGTCGCCCGCGAACGCGCAGCGGAACCCGATGGCCCGGCCCTTGTGCTCGAAGGCGGGCTCGCGCGCGGCGACTCCCAGGCCGGTCGCGATCAGCGCGTTGTTGCCGACCTCGGGATGGGCGTCCAGCGGCAGGTGGTATCCGGCGAGGGAGATGTCGTTGACGAGCAGCGTCTTGAGGCGCCGGGCCATCGCCGGTGACAGCGCCCGCGGATGGAAGTCCCAGAAGAGGCCGTGGTGGGCGAGGATGAGGTCGGCGCCGGCGGCGACCGCCGCGTCGAACAGGTCCTGGTGGGCGCTGACGCCGGTGGCGACCGTCTCGACCCCGCGGGCGCCGGGCACCTGCAGCCCGTTTGGCCCGTAGTCCGGGAAGCCCTCGATGCCGAGCAGATCGTCGAGGAAGGAGATGATCGCATCGCGGTCCGCCATCGCTCGTGGCGCGAACGCTACAGTCGCCGCCGTGGCGCTGCCTGCGGAGCCCCAGCAGGACCCGTTCCTCGAGTCCCTGATGGAGACGACCCTCTACTCGATGGGCGCGTACTTCTGCGACCGCCACCCGGACCTCGTGGACGACGTCGTCGCCGAGGCGGCCGCGATCGAGGAGGCGGGCCTGGGCGGTTACGCCGCCCGCGAGGGCCGGTCGACCGAGGAGTGCTTCCAGACGCTCGTGACCGGCCTGGCGGTGCGGTACTTCAAGGCGGTGGCGGGGTAGGGACGCCGGATCCTGGGATCCGGGGCCGACTCCGCACTCCCCGGTCCGGAGGAGGTCTGCTCGACACGGGCGTTGCGTCGCAGGCGAACGACCTGATCGCGGCCGAGCGCGAGGCAGCAGCGCTCGACGTGATCATCTTCGAGACGCTCGCCGCCCTGCGGCGGGCGGTCCACGGCGAGGTCATCCTCCTGACGGTGTAGCCGGCCGGCCGGGCGCGGTCGCCCCTGTGGAATACTCCGTCGCCTTCGGGGCGTGGCGCAGCCTGGTAGCGCGCACCGTTCGGGTCGGTGAGGTCCCCGGTTCAAATCCGGGCGCCCCGATGTCAGTCGATCGCCCCCGTCTTGCGGGTCCCCGCGCGGGATCTGCCGGACGGGGCGCCCGGGCGCGCACGCCCGTCCGCCGCACGGCCCTTCCACCGCGCCGGCACGTGCCGGCGCGGTGCGCGTCTCATGGTCTTCTCAGGAGTGGCTCGCAGCATCGGGTCTCAGCAAGGCGAACCCCCACAGGAGGGAGCAAGTCATGAGTCGGCTTCATCCGGCGGCCATCGGCCTCTCGACGGCGGCGCTCCTCGGCGCGGCGGTCGTCACGGGGACCTCCGTGCTCGCGGACGCGCGTCCGCTGCGGGTCACGGCCACGCCGAGCGCGGACACCGCCGTCAGGCTCAAGGACGCCAAGCTCAACATCGAGCACAACGCGACGGACCGGGACACCGGGTTCCAGGGCTTCATCGACAGCGTGGGCTGGCGGCGGCTCGACGTCACGGGACCGCGGGGCAAGGTGCTGCGGTTCGAGGGCCGCGGGTCCCTCGCCAAGCTCGGTCTGACCGAGCTCTTCTTCGAATCCGTCGAGCCGGAGAACGCGCGCGTGCCAATCCGCGAGATGCTCGCGAAGCTGCCCGCCGGCCGCTACACGATCGCCGGGCCGGGGATGGAGAACGGCAAGAGCACGGGAACCACGTCCGGCACGGCCTGGCTCACGCACGACATTCCGGCTGGCCCGAAGCTCGTCGCTCCGCGCGACGGCGCGGTCGTGCCTGCGCGCGGCCTGGTGACCCGCTGGGAGCCGGTCACGAAGACGATCACGGGCGACCCGGTGCGGATCATCGCCTACCAGCTGATCGTCGAGAAGGACGTCGAGCGCAACCCGCACATGATTGGCAAGCTCGGGCTGAGCATGTACGTGCCTCCGACGGTCACCAGCATCGAGGTGCCCGAAGGGCTCCTCGAGCCCCGCGCCGCGTACACCTGGGAGGTGCTCGCGATCGAGCGGAGCGGCAACCAGACGCTGTCGTCCGGCTCGTTCCGGACGCGGTGACTCGCGACGATCCGCGCGTGGACAGCGGGCCGGCGCGGTGTCCGGCGTGCTCGGATTCGAGCGTGACGAGGGTCGTGCGCCGCTATGCGTTCACGACGGCGCCGCCCGGGGCGACTTCCGGCGGCGCGCTCGCGCGGACGGCGGGCCGCTCGCCGCGACGCTGCGGACGGCGGACCTTGACGTACTCGGCGGCGTAGTAGGAGGCGATCACGAACAGGGCCGCGAGCACCTGGGCGCCCAGCGTCTCCCACGTCGAGTACATCTCGAACCAGGCGCCCATCCAGCCCGGCAGGGTGAAGGGGGTCGGGTGGGCGGGGAGCCATCCGAGATCCTGGAACGTCAGCGCGGTGCCGCCCACCATCACGACGAGGACGCCGCCGACGAGGATGCCGGTCAGCACGAGCATGCGCCGGTACGGGAGCTTGTGGTGCAGCCAGAACACGAACGCGCCCACGAGCGCCGTTCCGGCGAGGCCGATGGCGACGCCCTTCAGAACGGTGGCGCTGCCAGCCCGCAGTTCGAGGTTCTGCAGGAAGAGGACCGTCTCGAACCCCTCGCGGTAGACGGCGGTGAAGCCGAGCGCCACGAGGCCGGCGGTCGCTGCCGCCCCGCTGCTGGCCAGCAGGCGGCGGCGCCGGCGGTGGTGGCGCCCGATCCACTCGCTCCAGTAGACCTTGTGCACGAACCAGTTCAGGACGACGAGCAGCACGACGATCGCGACGAAGCCGGTGATGGCTTCGAGCCGCGGCCCCAGCGGGCTGGCGGCATCCAGCAGGGCCTGGACGGCGAACCAGGTGGCCACCGTGGCGCCGAACGCGGCGCCGGCGCCGAGCACGACCGGGTGGCGCTTGGAGCGGTTGGCGCCGAGGAACGCCGCCGTCACGGCGGCGAAGATGAGCACGGCCTCGAGCCCTTCGCGGAACACGATGATGGCGCTGTTGGCGACTGCGCTGCCCTGGCTCTGTCGCGGGCCCTCCGTCGGGTCCGCGGGCCCGGTGCTCGCGGTGGCCATGAGATAGACGAGGCCGGCGAGGATGGCCATGCCCGCCACCCACCAGGCGAGGCTGGGCAGGCGCCGGCTGCGCGCGTGATCGGGCACGGGCGGGGGCGAGGTCGTCGGCGAGGGCATCGTGGCGGCGGTCCTTGATAGCGTCGGGCGGAGTTCGGGCACCCGACTCGGGCAGAGTTAGGGCACCCTAACAGACTGGGTGTCGTCCGCCGTGAGCGCCGCCCAGTGCGCTGCGCCCGCCAGCTGTCGCTCGCGCGGCAACGCGCCAATCCCGCCCGTGGTCCTCCAACCCTGCGATGCTCGCCTCATGCGCAGGGAGGTGATGGGCTGATGGAGACGCAGCGCCCGACGCTTGCGCGTCTCATGACGATGGCCGCGTTTGCGTTGTCGTGTTTTGGGTTGTTGTTGTTTTTGTGGCTGGCGTTTGGTG
>CAZEKK010000143.1:0-7163 GCA_964512905.1 uncultured Solirubrobacteraceae bacterium | reverse complement strand
AGATCGCGTCGACGGGGTTGTACGGATCCTTCTTGCCGTCGCCGTTGGCGTCGACGCCGTACGCCTCCCACGAGGGAGGCATGAACTGCATCCAGCCCAGCGCGCCGGCAGAGGAGACGCTGAGGTTGCGGCCGTAGTCGGTCTCGATCTCGTTGATGGCGGCGAGCACCTGCCACGGGATCCCGTACTGGATGCCGGCCGCCTGGTAGATGGGGAGGAGGAAGGGCGGGATGCGGAACTTCTCGATGAAGAAGTTCGGCACGCCGATCGGCGCGGCGCCGGGGTCGACGATCGACGCCGTCGGGTCGGTCGTGGTCGGCTGTCCGCTCTGGTCCTCGGTGGTGGTCGGGGCGGGCAGCGGGCGCTCGCGCTCGCGCGCGCCCGCGGCATCCTCGATCTTCTGGCCGCCGTCGCCGTCGCTGCCACCGCCGAGCGTGAGCCCGCCGTCGTCGGCGGCGGGATCCTCAGGCTTGGGTTGAGGCTTGGGATCGGGCTTGGGCTTGGGCTTCGTCGGCGTGGTCGTCGTCGGCCCCGTCGTGGTGGGCGTGGTGGCCGGCGCCGTGGCCGTGGGGGCCGGCGGGGGCGGGGGCGCGACGGGGGTGTCCTGGCAGGTGACGGCGACGGCGTTGGCGCCGGCAGCGCCGACCGTGGACGGATCGCAGCCCGAGCCGGCGGCAACGGTGACCGACGCGGACATGGTCTTGCCGTCCTTCAGCGTCACGACGACGGTCCGCTGGACCATGTCGGCGGAGGCAGGGAACACGCTCGCTCCGAGGCCGAGCGACAGCACGCCAGCGGCCACGAGTCCTGTCACGAGCTTGCGCGTGTTCATTGGTCCGGCGGTTCCCCTCCCAGAAGCCCGCCCCCGACGATGCCGGGAGCCACGCGACCCTACCATGGGCGGTCGGACGCGTCGGCGGCGACGCTAACGGGTGGGGGGCTGGTCTGCAACGGGCTTCAGGGGTTCAACGCGCCAGGGACGCGGTCGATGCGGTCTGAGGATTTCAGGTTCCACGCGGCACAGGCGATTCCCGCCCGGCGCCCCGCGGAGCGCGCATCCTCCCCGTCCGCATCGGCGCTCCGTGTTGCGGACTTGAGAAAAAGCGGTGACCAGCCGGTGATCAGGCAGCTGGAAGGGGGCGACGCCGGCGCGCCGGCGCTCCCGCCAGCGCTGAATCGGTCCTACGACCGGCGCAGGCGATGCGCCGCGACGGCGAACCCGTACACACCGGATCTGTCTAAGCCTCAACTTGAGGTACAGATACGCCTCCCGCGGTCGCTCAACCGCCGCGCCGCGCCCATCGGGCCGGTTCGGCCCCCGCCCGTGCGGTACAGTCGCCTCCCGCCCGGCCACGGCCCGAGCCCAGTGCGCAGAAAGGACGACGCATGACCGACGACGCCGACGACGGCCTCCGCGCCAAGATCAGCCAGCAGGGCGAGGAGGCGATCGGCAAGTTCGCCCAGGATCTGCTCGAGAACCCGCTCGTGAGTGCCGCGATCTCGCGGGCGTTCGATGCGCGCGAGAAGGCCTCGCAGGCACAGGAGGTCGCGATGGGCGCGCTCAACCTCCCCTCGGCGGCGGACGTCGAGCGCCTCACGCGCCGCCTGCGGTCGGTCAGCCAGCGACTCGAGGGCATCGAGGACGGCGTGGACCGCCTCGACGAGCGCCTCGCCGACCTCGCCGACGGGCCCGAGGCCGGCCTCGGCGAGCGGCTGGACGGGATCGAGACGTCCCTGGACGCCATCACGAAGGAGCTTGGCCGCCTGCGCAAGGCGGTCGCCGGCATCGAGCCGGTGCCGCGCGCGCAGGAGCGCCTGAGCGTCGAGGGCTGACGCACGTGGCCGAGAAGGGCCGGGGCACCGACGCCGCCGACGCGGTTCGTTCCGCGGTGGACCGCACCTACCAGGCGACGGTCGGCCAAGCGGACGTCACCCGCGAGCGTGCCCAGGAGATCGTCGACGAACTCGCCCAGGCCGCGGGCAAGGTCCGGGCGACGCTCGCCGATCTGCGGGTCGTGACGCGGGAGGACCTGCGCCCGCTCCAGGAGGAGATCGCTGCTCTGCACCGGCGGATCACCGCCCTGGAGGCCAGGCAGGCGGACGACCGCGCCGCCGCCACGGGCAAGCCACGCGCCGCGCGCGCGGCCACGAAGCAGCGGTCGACCACCTCGAAGGGGAAAGAGAGGGCCTGAATGGGCGCCGACGCCGAGTTCTCCTCGCCGAAGGAGTTCCGCACGGTCATGGACCACGTGTGGACGATGATGAGCGAGGACGATGAGATGGGGCCGAAGCTCCGCGACGCCAACGTGCCGCAGCGGTTCGAGTTCGACGACGTCGACCTCGTGTGCAACATCCGCGCCGGCGGCGACGGGGAGCCGAACCTCGTCTGGGTGTGGACCGACGACATCGACTGGAAGCCCAAGGTCCAGATGACGATGTCCTCGGTGATCGCGAACCGGTACTTCCAGGGCAAGGAGAACATCGCAATCGCGATCGCGCGGCGCCGGATCAAGTCCGGCGGTGACGTGAAGGCCGCGCTGTCGCTGATCCCGGTCACGAAGGGCATCTACCCGCGCTACCGCGCGTTCGTCGAGGACGAGTACCCGCACCTGGCCTTGTGAAGGACGCCGTCACTCTCCGCGAGGCCGCGCGCCAGGCCGGCGTGGCGCCCGCGACGCTGCGGCGCTGGGCGGAGGGCGGCGTCATCCCGCAGTACGACGGCGCCTGGAGCCCGGGCGCCGTCGCCCACGCCCGGATCGTGGCCCGCCTGCGCGAGCGCGGCCACTCGCTCGCCGCGATCCGCGAGGCCGGCGCGAGCGGGCGCCTCGCCTACAGCTTCGTCGAGGAGATGTTCCCGGCCGCGACCGATGGCGTCACGCTGGAGGAGGCCGCCGCCGAGACTGGGCTCGCGCCGGCACTGATCGAGCGGCTCTACCAGGCGATCGGCTTCACGACGAAGTCCCTGGACGTCGTCACCGCGGACGACCTCCAGCTCTTGCGCTACATCGCCGCGGTGCTGTCCGCCGGGTTCCCCCTCGTCGCCTTCCTGCAGGTGGTGCGCGTCTACGGACAGGCGCTGGCGCAGATCGCCGACGCCGAGGTGCGTCTCTTCCACCTCTACGTCCACGAGCCGCTCATGCGCCAGGGCGTGCCCGGCGTCGAGATGACGGCCGAGATGCAGGGCCTGGCCCGCGAGCTGCTGCCGCTGGCGTCGCCCGTGATGGACGAGATCCACCAGCGCTTCCTGCAGCACTTCGTCGAGCAGGACGTCATCGGGCACATGGAGTCCGACCTCGAGGGCGACGACCTCGACCTCGGGCGCATGCGGGTCGCCATCGCCTTCGCCGACCTCGCCGGCTACACCCGCCTCACCGAGGAACTGGGAGAGGAGGCGGCGGTCACCATCGTCGAGCGGTTCGTCGATGCCGTCGAGGCGACGCTCCCCGACGACGCCCGCGTGATCAAGACGATCGGCGACGAGGCGATGATCGTCGGATCGGACGTGACGCGAATCACCGCGTGGGCCGTCGGCTTCCAGATGCTCATGTCGGAGCGCCCGCGGCCGCGGATCGGGATCCACGTGGGCGAGACGCTCTACCGGGACGGCGACTACTACGGGCGCGAGGTGAACGCCGCGGCGCGCGTCGTCGCGCGGGCCGCCGGCGGCGAGGTGCTCGTCACGCGCGCGGTCGTCGACGCGGTCGCGGGCGACCTCGAGTTCGAGCCGATCGGCGAGGTCCGGCTGAAGGGCTTCACGGTGCCCACCGAACTGTTCCTGGCCCACGTCGCCGACGACGCGTGACCGGGTCGGTCGAGGCGCCCGTCCTCGAGTCCGTCCGGGCGTCGGGCCTGCTCGGCGCCGGCATGCCGGTCGTGGTGCTGCTGTCCGGCGGCGCGGACTCGGCGTGCCTGCTCGACGTGGCGGCCCGGATCGCCGGGGCCGACGCCGTCACCGCGCTGCACGTCGACCACGGCCTGCGCGCCGGCTCCGCTGCCGACGCGGAGCACTGCCGGGCGCTCTGCGGCGGCGTCGGGGTCCGCGCCGAGGTCGTGGCCGTCGCGCGCCCGCCGGGCGGCGGCAACGTGCAGGCCTGGGCGCGCGGGGCGCGGTACGACGCCGCCGCGGCCGCGGCGGGCCCGCGGGACGCCGACGTCGCCACCGGGCACACCGCCTCCGACCAGGTCGAGACCGTCCTCTACCGGCTGGCGGCCTCCCCGGGGCGGCGCACGCTGCTCGGCATGGCGCCGCGCCAGGGCCGCATCGTGCGCCCGCTCCTCGGAATCACGCGATCCCAGGCCGCGGCCTACTGCGCCGCCCGCGGCCTGCCGGTGCTGGACGATCCGTCCAACGCCGACCGCTCCTTCGCACGCGCGCGCGTGCGCCACGACCTGGTCCCGGCCCTGCGCTCGCTCCACCCCGCCGCCGAGGCCAACGTGCTGCGGACGGTCGCGCTGCTCCGCGACGAGGCGGCGGTGCTCGACGCCGCGGTCGACGCGGCGCTCGACGGCCGCGGCGAGATCGCCATGGACCGCCTGGCCGCGCTGCCGCGCCCGCTGGCGCGCCTCGTGCTGCGCCGCCTGGCCGAGGCGGCGACCGGGTCGCTGGCCGGACGCGTCCCGGACCGGTTGGACGACGTGCTCGCCCTCGCGTCCCACGACGGCCCCGCCGCGCTCGACCTCGGCGACGGCGCGCGGGCCACCGTCCGCCGGGGCGTCCTGCGGCTGGTCGTGACGCCGCCCCTGGCTTGACGTGGGCGGGTCCGGCGCTACGGTGGACGCATGGACGCCGTGCCGCTGTGGCTCCGCGTTGGCCTCGCCGCCATGCTCGTGGCCACGATCGCCGCGGCCTTCCTGGGGCGGCCGCCTCGCCGCCCGGCCCGCCCGGCGGCGATCCGGCTCGCGGTCCTGGCTGCCTGCGCGAGCTACGCCGGCGCCGTGGCTGCCCTCATCGGCGGCCAGGCGGCCCTGAGCGCGGGCCTGGTCGGCTTCGGCGTCGAGGCGCTGTCGGTTGCCGCGTGGCTCGGGCGGGCGCCGTCGGACGGGCGGCGGCCCGCCGATGACGGCGATGACGACGACGGCGGCGGCGGGCCCGGCCGCATCCCGCCGGATCGCTGGGGCCGCGACGACGACCGGGCGTTCTGGCGTGAGGTCGAGCAGACGGGCCGCCGGCGCGCGCCGGCGCGGCGCTGAGCGGCCGGGGGCGCCATCGGGGGTAGACTGCCGCGCCGTGCGCGACCCGGCCATCGGCGAGATCCTCGTGCAGCGCGACGATCTCGAGCACCGCGTCCGCCAGCTCGCCCAGGAGATCTCGCGCGACTACGGCGGGCGCGACCTGCTCCTCGTCTGCGTCCTGAAGGGCGCGGTCTTCTTCCTCGCCGATCTCATGCGCCACATCGAGATCCCGTGCGAAGTCGACTTCATGGCCGTCGCGTCGTATGGGTCGGCCACCGATGCCTCGGGGGTCGTGCGGATCCTCAAGGACCTCGACGCGCCGATCGAGGGGCGCGACGTGCTGATCGTTGAAGACATCGTCGACTCTGGCCTGACCCTTCAGTACCTGCTGCGGTCCCTCGGGGCGCGCGAGCCCGCGTCGCTCGAGGTCTGCGCCCTCCTCACGAAGCCCGAGCGCCGCAAGGTCGATCTGCCCACCCGCTACGTCGGGTTCGAGATCGCGAACCGGTTCGCGATCGGCTACGGCCTCGACCACGGGGAGCGGTTCCGCAATCTCCCCTACGTCGCCGCCCTGCGCGAGAACTGAAGGCCGCGGCGTGACGCTCGATTGCGCAGCCGCGCATCCGCTGGGCCGGGACGGGCCGTAATCCCCGTGACGATTCGCGCCGATACCCCCCTGTGACCTTCCCGTGCACTGCCGGACCGCCGAAACCTCCCTGCTAGGCTTGCCCGAACCGCGCCCCCGCCTTCCCCGGGGCGCCCGACGCGCCCGGAGTGGCCGATGAGCAGGTTTTTCAAGAGCGCAGCGTTCCCCATCCTCATCGTGGTGGTCCTCGCGTTCTTCGCCCAGAAGCTCATCTCACCGGGCGACCAGACGCCGAAGCCCAACTTCTCGCAGTTCCTGGCCCAGATCGACGACGGCCAGGTCAAGAGCGCGACGATCAAGACGAAGGACAACACCGTCGCGGTGACCGAGACGAGCGGGAAGAAGTACGAGGTGGGCTTCCCCACCGACTACGGCAACGAGCTCGTCAACAAGCTCCAGGCCAACGACATCTCCTTCAACGTCGAGGGCAAGAAGTCCAACGGCTGGCTCTCCCTGCTCACCTACGTCCTGCCGTTCCTGATCTTCATCGGGTTCTGGATATTCCTCATGAACCAAGTGCAGGGCGGCGGATCGAAGGTCATGAGCTTCGGGAAGTCGCGCGCCAAGCGGATGAGCGTCGACTCGCCGAAGATCACCTTCCGCGACGTGGCCGGGGCTGACGAGGCGGTGGAGGAGCTTCACGAGATCAAGGAGTTCCTCGAGAACCCGAAGAAGTTCCAGGCCCTTGGTGCGCGCATTCCGAAGGGCGTGCTGCTGTTCGGCCCGCCGGGCACCGGCAAGACGCTGCTCGCGCGCGCCGTTGCCGGCGAGGCCGGGGTTCCGTTCTTCTCGATCTCCGGCTCGGACTTCGTCGAGATGTTCGTTGGCGTCGGCGCCAGCCGCGTCCGCGACCTCTTCGAGCAGGCCAAGCAGAACAGCCCCTGCATCATCTTCATGGACGAGATCGACGCGGTCGGCCGCCATCGAGGCGCCGGCCTGGGCGGCGGTCACGACGAGCGCGAGCAGACGCTCAACCAGCTGCTCGTCGAGATGGACGGCTTCGAGATGAAGGACAACATCATCCTCATCGCCGCCACGAACCGCCCGGACATCCTCGACCCCGCGCTGCTGCGTCCGGGCCGCTTCGACCGCCAGATCGTCGTGGACCGCCCCGACCGCAAGGGCCGCGCGAAGATCCTCGAGGTCCACACCCGCGGCAAGCCGCTGGCCCGCGAGATCGACGTCGACGCGCTGGCCGGCCAGACCCCTGGCTTCACCGGCGCCGACCTCGCCAACCTCGTCAACGAGGCGGCGCTCCTCGCCGCCCGCAACGGCAAGCGCGAGATCACGCAGCACGAGCTCGAAGAGGGCATCATGCGCGTGATCGCCGGGCCCGAGAAGAAGA
>CAZEKK010000142.1:0-7219 GCA_964512905.1 uncultured Solirubrobacteraceae bacterium | reverse complement strand
CGCTGCTGGGGTAGTTGGAGCCGTAGGTCGCCGACACGTCGATGACCTGGTGCAGGAAGAGCGCGGCAAGGGTCGCGCCGATGAGCTGCACGACGATGTAGCCGGGCACGCGGCGCCACTGGAAGTCGCGGCGCAGCGCGAACGCGATGCTGACCGCGGGGTTGAGGTGGGCGCCGGAGACCTTGCCCATGAACAGGATCACGCCCAGAACCATCAGCCCCGGAGCGACGACGGCGGCGGTGCGGCTGATCGTGTTCGGGAAGGCCTGGCCCATCATGCCGCCGCCGGCGGCAACCAGGACGAGCATGAAGGTGCCGAGCAGCTCGGAGAAGAGCCGGCGCCACTCCTGCCGGGGGTCCTGGAAGTCGGCGATCCGCTCGATGACGCTCTGCTCGTAGCGTGCGATGGGACCCTGCGCGGGCGCGTCGTGACTCGTGTTCATGGCTGTCTCCCCCTTCGGGCGGGGCTGCGCCGGTTCACGATCGGGCCCGGCGCGGCCGGTAGTAGACATCCACCACCGTACCCAGGTGCACCCACCAGCGGATGTGGTGGGCGTCGGCGATCGGGACGCGCAGGCAGCAGTGGCTGGCCGGATAGGTCGGGACCCACGGGTAGCCGTGGATGCCGCAGGTGTAGCCCCGGGAGCGCACGAAGTAGCTCCCGTCCAGCATCCCGCCGCGCCAGCCCCAGTGGTGGCTGAAGACGCGGAAGGTGCCGGTCGGGGTTCGGAGCCCGGGGCGGCCGGAGGACATCGGGTAGATCCGGTGCACGCGCCCGCCGCGCTCGACGAGCGCGAGCACCTGGCGGGTGAGGTCGCCCTCGACGTGGCGTCCGTGCCGGGGGAACCGCACCGGGAAGCCGCCGCGCCCGGCAGCGGCCAGGGCGAAGACCGTGCGCGACGCGTTCGTCACCCGCGGGAGCCCGTTCACCTTGCGGAACGCGAGCACCGCGCGCCGCGCCGCGGCGTCGAGGCGCCCGGTGGCCGGGGCCCGGTAGCCGAGCGCGGCGAGGCGCTGCTGCAGGAACCGGACGTGCGGGCCGCGTTCGCCCACAGCGGCGAGCGGTCTGAGTGCCAGGACGCGCAGCCAGGCCACTGCCAGCCCGCGGATGCGGATCCGGATCGTGATCCGCCCCGGCATCCCGGGCCGGAACGTCGCGGCGAAGCGGCCGTCCGCGCCGATCCGAGGCCGGGCGACCTTGACCGCGCGCCCGGCGCGCCGGAAGGCGATCTCCGCCCGTGCGCCGGCGCGCGCCGGCGAGACCCGGCCGCGGACCGCGAAGCGGACGGCGGCCAGCGCGACCGGGCGCCCGTCCATCCGGTGCACGCCGGCGAGACGCACGGCAGGGGGGGCCGCCACGGCGGCGGCGGGTCCGGCGGCGAGGATCGCCGCCATCACGGCGCCGGCGGTCACGGTGCGGAGGAGCACCACCCGACCGTATCGGTCTTCACGCCGGCCGGCGCCACGTCGGCGACCGACGGCGCTGCCCACCGCCTCGGCGGGGCGGATGGGGCAGCGCGCGGCGGCCCTGACCTGACACCCTGTCGGCGTGATGCTCGCCGACGAGGTGCTCCCTGCCTACGACGTCTCCGACGCTGTCGCCACGGTGGCCGAGGCGGAGGCCGAAGCGGCCTGGGCGGCGCTGATGGAGACCGACCTCATCGACGTCGGCAGGCGCAGGCCTGCGGTCGGCCTGCTCGGCGGCCTGCGGATGCTTCCGGACCTGGCCGCGCACCTGCTCCACGGCGAGCGGCCGCCATCCGCGCCCGACCACCTGCGCCTGCGCGACCTCGACCAGACCCCCGTCGACGAGGGCGGCTGGGTGCTGCTCGGCGAGGCCGGACCGCCGGACCGCGAGATCGCCTTCGGGCTGGTCGGGAAGTTCTGGCGGCCGGTGATCGAGTTCGCCGCGGTCTCGGCGGCGGACTTCGCCGCCTTCGACGAGCCGGGGTGGGCGAAGACCGTGTACGCGCTGGGGGCCGCGCCGCTGCACGGCGATCGCACGCTCCTGACCGGCGTCATGCGGACCGCGACGACCGACGAGCACGCCCGGCGCTGGTTTCGGCGCTACTGGACGCTCGGCGTCGGCTCGGGCGCCCACGTCCTCGTCGACGGCCTGCTCGACCTCGCCCGCGAGCGGGCCGAGGGCGCGGCGGGCTGACGCCGCTCCGGCGCCCGCTACCGCGACGCGTGGATCGGCGGGATGCGGTCTTCCCACGGCATCGCGGCCTCGAGCTCGGCCGCGAGCGCCAGCAGCGTGGCCTCGTCGCCGAAGCGGCCGACGAGCTGCATGCCGATCGGCAGGCCGTCGGCGCTCAGGTGCAGCGGCAGGCTGATGGCGGGCTGGCCGGTGGCGTTGAAGGCCGGCAGGAATCCTTCGATCTCCGACCACAGGTCGAAGAGGTCGCGCGGGGCCAGCGCCTCGTGCGGGTCGTAGAGGCCGAGCCTCCACGGCAGCGTGCCCAGCGTGGGGGTGAGGAGGACGTCGTAGCCGGTGAAGAAGGCGCCCATGTCCCGGGCCAGGGCGTTGACCGTGTCTTGGGCGCCGAGCAGGTGCTGGCCGGTGACCGCCCGGCCGTGCTCGAGCATCGCCAGGGTCGGGCCCTCGAGCGTGTCGGGGCCCGGGATGCTGCCGGCGGCGTCGGCCAGGGCGTCGATGGTGTGCGCGGCGTCGGCCGACCAGATCGCGGTCATGGCGTTCAGGAACGGCTCCCACACGTACGGGGGTGCCGCGGCGTGGACGTGGTGGCCGAGGGAGGCGAGCAGCTCGGCAGTGGCGGTGCAGGCGGCCGTCACCTCGGCGGGGACGGCCCTCCCCGTCCAGCCCTCGTGGGCGACGGCGATGCGCAGCGGCCCCGCCGGCCCGCCGAGCTCGTCGGCAAACGGCCGGGCCGCCGCCGGGGCGACGTTGGGATCGCCCGGCAGCGGGCCGGCGAGCGCGTCGAGCGCCGCCGCGGTGTCCCGCACGGTGCGGCTGACGACGAACTTCACCGCCCAGCCGGCGAGCACGTCGCCGCCGCCCGGTCCCCAGGTGATCCGGCCGCGCGAGGGCTTGAGGCCGACGACGCCGCACGCCGACGCGGGGATGCGGATCGAGCCGCCGCCGTCGCTGGCGACTGCGACCGGGACGATGCCGGCGCCGACCGCCGCCGCGGCGCCGCCGCTCGAGCCGCCGGCGATGTGCGCGGCGCTCCACGGCGAGCAGGTCGGCCCGCAGGCCAGCGTCTCGGTCGACCCGAGAATCCCGAACTCCGACGTCGTCGAGGTGCCCACCTCCACGAACCCGGCGCGGCGGACGCGCAGGGCGAACTCCGAATGGTGGTGCACGGTGAAGCCCGGAGCCAGCCGGCTGCCGTTGCCGCAGGCGCGCCCGGGCACGCCGTGGAAGAGATCCTTGACGAGGATCGGCACCCCGCCGAACGGCCCCTGCGGCTGCCCGGCCGCGTCGTGGGCGGCGTCGGGCCAGGTCTCGACGATCGCGCCGAGCGTGCCGTCGACGCGGGCAGCGGCCTGCAGCGCGAGCGCGGCCAGCTCCGAGGCGGTCGTCTCCCCTCGCGCCACGGCTCCCGCGAGCGAAAGCCCGTCGAGCCGCGAGTACTCGTCGAGCTCCATCGGCGGCGAGTCTACTGCCTGGCCGGGGCCCCCGGGGGCCGTCCGCGCCGACCGTAGAATGGCCGGATGGACGGCGAGCGCACCGCCGGCGAGGCGGGCGGCACGCAGGAGATCGAGCTCGTCTTCCGTTCACTGGTCGAATGGGAGCCCGGCCCCGGGATCGGGGCGGCCTTCGCCTCGGCGTGGCCGGACTACCGCCGCTGGTACCTGCGCGACGGCGAGGCCGCCCGGTCGTCCTACGCCGAATGCGAGTCGGCCCTGCGCACGCACGTCCCCGAACTCGTGCCGGCCTACGAGCGCCTCGTCGACCTCGCCGGCGGCGGCGACCTCGAGGCGCGCTTCCTGTCGTTGTGGAACCCTCCGCCCGTCGTGGCCGCCTGCTCGGTGGCGGCGTGGCTGGCGCCCGGCGAGGCGCCCGGCCTGCTCCGCACCTACGACTACGTCCCCGCCCTGTGCGACACGACGCTGCTGGCGAGCGCGTGGGCGGGCGGCCGCGTGCTGGCGATGACCGACTGCATCTGGGGCGTCCTGGACGGCGTCAACGAGCATGGCCTGGCCGTCGCGCTGTCCTTCGGAGGGCGGCAGGCGACTGGCCCGGGGTTCTCGGTGACGCTGATCCAGCGCTACGCGCTCGAACTGTGCCGCGACACGACCGAGGCCGTCGAGGCGATCCGGTCCCTGCCGGTGAACCTCTCGTACAACGTCGCCGTCGTCGACCGCGCCGGCGATGCCGCCGTCGTGCGGATCGCGCCCGACCGCGAGGCCGTCGTCGTGCGCGAGCCCTTCTGCGCGAACCGTCAAGGCCAGACCGAGTGGCCCGAGCACGCCGAGATGTGCGGGACCGTCGAACGCGAGGCCGCGATGGCCGCCCTGCTGGCCGACCCGGCGACGACGCGCGCGTCGCTCGAGTCCGCGTTCCTGGCCTCGCCGCTGCAGCGCCCGGCCGCCGACACGCCCTGGGGGACGGTCTACACCGCCAGCTACGACACCGGCGAGCCGTCCGTGCGGCTGCTGTGGCCCGGCGCCGAGCACGCGGTGTCCCTGGCCGACCCGCGCGACGCGGAGTGGCGGCGCCCTCTGACCGTTCTGGCGCCGCCAACGGCGCCGCCGGTCGCCCACGCGCCGGGCTCGGCGCAGATGATCTTCGCCTGATCGGCGCGCGCCTGGTGCCGCCTGCTCCGCCGCGGCGGTTGCCCTCAGGCCGCCGGTGATCTAGCGTCGCGCCGTGGGCACGGCAGAGGCAAGCGGGACCCCGGCGGGCGCGCCGGCGTCGAAGAAGGCGTCGAAGAAGGCCGCCAAGGCCGCCCGGAAGGCCGCCAAGCGGGCCGGCGCCGGCACGCCGGCCGCAACCTCGGCGCGTCCGGCGCTGCGGGGACTGTCGGACATCTACCGCTTCGCCCGCAGCAACCGCGTGCCGACCTACTTCGTCTCGCCGACGCCGTACAACATCCTCGGCGTCGATCAGTGGCTCGGGGCCTTCGAGTACGTCTCCTACTTCGACACCTTCGACGGGCTGGATCCGCACTCGTTCGTCCCGCGGCACGAGGGCCCGCGCGAATTCGAGAGCTTCGAATCGGTCAACACCTACCTGCTCGGGCACAAGGATGTGGTCGACCGGATCCGCGCGCGCGACCCCGGCAAGGTCCTGTTCGTGATGTTCGACGAGGAGACGGAGGCGCTCGCCCAGGATCTCGGCCTCGAGATCGCCCTGCCGCCGCGCGCGCTGCGCGAGCACCTCGACTCGAAGATCGTCACGACCGAGCTGGGGAACGCCGCCGGGATCGCGTCGGCCCCGAACGTGATGGGCCGCGCGTCGTCGTACAAGGAGCTGCGGGCGATCGCGAAGTCCGCGGGCCTCGGCAAGGACCTCGTCGTGCAGACGCCGTACGGCGACTCCGGCCGGACGACGTTCTTCATCCGCGACCGCGCCGGCTTCGACGACTGCGCCGAGCACCTCGAGGGCGAGGAGCTGAAGGTCATGCGGCGCATCGAGCACGTGCCCGGCACGGTCGAGGCCGTCGCGACCCGCAACGGCACGCTCGTGGGGCCGGTCCAGTCCGACCTCACCGGCTACGAGGAGCTCACGCCCTACCGCGGCGGCTGGTGCGGCAACGACATCGACCCCGGGATCTTCGACAAGCGCACCCGGTCGCGGATCCGCAAGATGGCCTCGAAGCTGGGCAACGCCCTCTACGCGGAGGGCTACCGCGGCGTCTTCTGCCTGGACTTCCTGCTCGAGACGACCACCGGCGAGGTCTACCTCGGCGAGATCAACCCGCGGATCTCCGGCGCCAGCCCGCTGACCAACCTCGTCACCTCGAAGTACGGGGGCGCGCCGCTCTTCCTCTTCCACATGCTCGAGTTCATGGACTGCGACTGGGAGGCCGACCTCGGCGCCGTGCAGGATCGTTGGAACGAGTTCGACGCGTGGAGCCAGCTCGTGCTCAAGCAGACCGACGACACCGTCGAGCTGATCACCGAGGCGCCGGCCTCGGGCCTGTGGCGGATGGACGACGGGGGCGCCCTGGAGTTCCTGCGGCCCGAGACCGACTGGCACACCGTCGCCGAAGAGGACGAAGCGTTCTACTTCCGCGTCTACGGCGCCGGCGAGTACCGCTACCCCGGCGCCGACCTCGGGGTGCTCGTGACCCGCGGTCGGATGCAGACCGACGACCGCGAGCTGACCGAGCGCGCGCGGCGCTGGGCGGCGGGGATCACCGCGCGGTTCGCGGGCATCCCGCCCGAGGAGGCGATCGCGGTGCCCGAGCCGGTCGCGACGAAGTGGTTCTGATGCGAGGAATGCCTTCGTGCCCGCCCTGACCGTTGCCCCGGTGGCCGAGGCCGACCTCCCCGACCTGCTGCCGCTCGTGCGCGGCTACCTGGACTTCTACGAGGCATCGCCCGCCGACGCGCCGCTGCTCGGGTCGGGGGAGGGTCCCTCCGACGACGAAATGCTCGCGCTGTCGCGGGCCCTGATCGCCGATCCCGACCGCGAGGGCGTCCAGTTCCTCGCGCGCGACGGCGGCGGCCGGCCCGTCGGGTTCGCCACGCTGTTCTGGACCTGGTCGACCACGTCGGGGGGGCGGATCGGGGTGATGAACGACCTGTTCGTCGCCGCCGAGGGCCGCGGCAGCGGCGCCGCCGAGGCGTTGATCGGCGCCTGCCGGGATCGCTGCCGGGAACGCGGGGCGCACTACCTCGCCTGGCAGACCGCCCACGACAACGCGCGCGCGTCGGCGGTCTACGACCGGGTCGGCGGGCACCGCGACGTGCGGTGGGTGGACTACTCGGTGGAGGTGTAGGCCGAGCCTCCCAGAGCAGCGCGGGCGGCGGCGGGGCCGGCGGCAGGCCGGGACGGGAAGGGCTCGCGGGCGTGGAGGTGGCTGGGGCGGGGTTGGGCTGGCGGGCATCGAGTGTGGCTGGGGCGGACGGCCATCGGGGACGCCAAGTGCCGGCCTCGCGGCCTGCACAACGCAGCACCCGAGCGCGATCCCCGGACCGGAGTGCTTCCATGCATGCATGTCGTGCACCCGTGCACGCTCGTTGCCGGAAACGCAGGGAATGTGGCGTTGCGCATGACGTGGGCCGCTGCGACCGCGCCGCCGGAC
>CAZEKK010000141.1:5493-7242 GCA_964512905.1 uncultured Solirubrobacteraceae bacterium | reverse complement strand
GCTGCGCTGCGCGAACCGGCTGCGCCACTGGCGGATCGTCTCGATGTAGTCCAGGCGGCCGCTGGAGCTTTCGACGAGGCGGAAGTCCGGCGCGGCGCAGCGGACGACCTGCTCGGACCCGAACGGCAGCCACGACCCCGGGAACTGGTGCTGCATGAGGGCGAGATGCCACGCGTCCGATCCCCGGGGCGCGTCGATCGAGACCTCCTCCACCGGGATCATGTTGCGACCGAAGACCATCGTCTGCACGTACAGGCGCCCGCCCGCCGGGAGCAGCGAAGCCACGTGGGCGAAGAGCGAGCGGTAGACGTCGTCCTGGCGCCCGGCTTCGAAGTCCTCGGGCGAGCAGAAGTGCTCGAAGGCGCCGAGGCTCGCGACGGCGTCGAAGCGGCCGAAGTCGTCGGGGGTCAGGGCCCGCCCGTCCCGCAGGTGGACGTCCAGGCCGTGGCGCCGGCACGCCTCTGCCTGGGCCGAGGAGAGCGTCACCCCGACGCCGGTCCCGCCCCGCTCGCGGATGAAGGCCAGCAGCGGACCCCACCCGCACCCGAGATCCAGCACCCGCCGGCCGGGGCCGATCCCGATCTGCTCGGCCACGTACTCGTGCTTGCGGCGCTGCGCCTGCTCGAGCGTCAGCGAGAAGTCGCCGTCGTACTTCGCTCCGCTGAAGTCGGCCAGCTCGCCGAGGCTCAGCCGGAAGATCCGGTCGATGAGGGAGTAGGTGAACTCGAGGTCGTCGCGGTCGGCCATGGTCGTGCGCCGGTTGGCACCGCGACGCTACCGAGCGACGCCGTCGCGTGTCGGCCCGCGCGTCGGGCTCAGCGGCGTGCCGGCAGGCGCGCCGCAACCAGCTTGGCGATCAGGCGGTAGCCCGCCCGGTTGGCGTGGATGTCGCCCCGCTGGCAGTACCAGGTGAGCTGGCAGACCTTGGCGACCGCGACGGGGATCGTGCCGTAGGGCGCCAGGGACGTGGTCTGGTCGAGCGGGGTGTAAGCGCCCGTCGCTGCCGTCACGTCGACGAACGTGCCCTTGACCGACTCGTACTGCTTCTTGAGCGCCGGGTTGATCAGGTTCCGGAACACGGCGACCGACGGCTCGGCCAGCGCCCGGCCACCGGGGCGGACCCAGCCGCCGAGGATGACATCGGGGTAGGTGATGCCGACGATCCTGGGCCGCGGGCCGGCCGCCGTCCGCAGGCGCTTGACGGTGCGCGAGAGGTTGGCGTTGATGCCGGTCAGCGCGGCGCCGACGCACGTGCCCACCTGATCGATGGGGACTTCGGCGCACTTCGTGACGTCGTTGCCGCTGATCGAGACCGTGATCAGCTTGACGTTGGCACGGTTGCGACGGATGAACGACTCGGCCGCGGCGATCTGCGTCGTGCGGGAGTAGATCGGCGAGTTCGGCCCCTGACCGCGGCGCGGACAGCCGATCTGCGTCAGCAGCGAGGTGGTCGTGGCACCGCCGCAGCCGAAGTTGACCAGCGTCAGGCGGTAGCCGCGGGACCGGGCGAAGCCCCCGACCTGGTAGGCGAACCCCTCGCCGTTGTTCCCGACGGTGGGCTGGTAGCCAGAGGCGTAGGAGTCGCCGAGCGAGACGTAGTACTCGGGCGGGGCCTTGGCCTGGACGGCGGCGGGAACGAGGAGCAGGGCGGCGACGGCCGCGAGCAGGATCGGAAGGCGCGTGGTCATGGAGGATCGAACCCCCCGGCGCGCGAGAAGTTGCACTGTTGGTGCGGAAGCTTGCCGCTCA
>CAZEKK010000141.1:0-5393 GCA_964512905.1 uncultured Solirubrobacteraceae bacterium | reverse complement strand
GATCGGGCGCGGGCGCCACGGGCGCCGCCGCTGCGGGCGGGGGCGGCGGCGCCAGCTGGGCGTAGACCTCGGCGTCCTGCTGCGCCCAGCGGTCTGCCTGGCGGCGCGAGACGCGGTTGCTGACCGCGGTGGCGGTCCCGGCGACGACGGCGGTGCGGGCGATCCCGCGGAGCCGTCCTTGGTCGGGGAGTGAATCGCCGTCGACCGCCGGATCGTGGCCAGCGGCGGCCGCAGCGCGAAGCTCGTCGGCAGCGGCCGCTGCTGCCGCGACGACGGATCGCTGCCTATCATCCTGCCTCGGTGCGACCACGCCCGCACTTCAGCGCACCCGCTCGCGCCCGGCATCGCCCCCACGGGGTGGGGCAGTCGACCCTCGCTCTGCCGTGAGCTGTCCCGCGCCGGTCGCCCACGCAGGCGAATCGCACGCGCCGCTGGCGGCGCAGCTGACGCCGCCCCGGTTCTCGCATGCGCTCGTCGAGCGACCGCGGCTCCTCCGCCGGCTGCGCGAGGCGAAACCGGCGCTCGTGCTCGTGGACGCGCCCGCCGGGTACGGCAAGACGACGCTGCTGGCGCAGTGGGCCGCGGTCGAGCCGCGACCGGTGGCGTGGCTTGCTCTGCGCGACGCGGACAGCGACGGCGTCACGTTCGCGAGTCACGTCGCCCACGCGCTCGACGCCGTCGAAGCGGTGGACGCCGACGTGTTCGAGGGCCTCGCGCACGGCGACGCCGGCCTCGTGCCGCTCGTCCTGCCCCGGCTCGGGCGCACGCTCCTCGGGCGCACGCCCTTCGTCCTCATGCTCGACGACGCCCAGCACCTGGCCACGACGTCCGCCCGCCAGGTGCTGCAGGTGCTGGCCGACCACATGCCGGCGGACTCGCATCTCGTGGTGGCCGGACGCACGACGGGCGGACTGCCGCTGTCGCGCCTGCGGGCCGCCGGCGCCGTGACGGAGCTCGGCGGGGACGACCTTCGTCTCACCCCCGACGAAGGAGCCGCGCTGCTTGCCGACTCGGGCGTTGCGGTGACCAGCAGCGAGGCGCGAGCGGTCGTCACGCGCGCGGAAGGCTGGGCCGCCGCGCTCTACCTCACCTCGCTGGCGCTGCGGTCGGGCGGTCGCACCGCCGGCCCGGCCAACCTCGATGGCGCCGACCAGCGAGCCGTCGCCCGCTACTTCCACGACGAGGTGCTGAGCGCCGTCAGCGCCGACGACCGGGCGTTCCTGACACGGACGGCGATCCTCGAGCGGCTCAGCGCGCCGCTGTGCGACGCCGTGCTGGCCGCCGAGGACTCGGCCGCCCGGCTCACGCGCCTCGCCGACGCGAACCTCTTCGTCACGCCCGTGGACGGTCGCAGCCGCTGGTTCCAGGTGCATTCGCTCTTCGCCGAGAGCCTGCGTGCCGAACTGGATCGCGCGGAGCCCGGCTTGGCGGAGGCGCTGCACCGGCGGGCCGCGGCGTGGTTCGCGGACCAGGGCGACCCGCCGAGTGCCATACGGCACGCCCTCGCGGCTGGCGACCGCGCCGCCGCCGTCGACCTGCTCATGCTCGAATCGCTGGAACTCGAGCCGCGCGGCCGCCATCGCGAACTCTCGCGGCAGCTCGGCTGGTTCTCCCCGGACGAGATCCAGGCCCAGCCTGCGCTGGCGCTCATTGCCGCGTTCTGCGCGCTCGACGCCGGCGATGGCACGGGTGCCCGTGACCTGCTCGCCGCCGCCGAGGCGGGCGATCCGGCCCGAACCCTTGCGGACGGCATCACCGTCGCCGGCGCCGTCGCCGTTCTGCGGGGTGCCGTGGCGCCGCACGGCATCGCGCAAATGGCTCGCGACGCTGCTGCAGGCGCCGCGGCGGCCCCGCCCGCCAGCCCGTGGCTGGCCGGGGCCCTGTTCATGCAGGGCGCCGCTGCCCACCTGCAGGGCGACCTCGAGCAGGCCACCGAGGCGCTGCGGGCGAGCGAGCGGATCGCAAGCATCGCCCACCCCGGCATGCACGTCCTCGGGCTGGCCCAGCAGGCGCTCATCGCGGTCGAGCGAGGCGACCTTCGGGAGGCCGAGTCCCTCATGGTCCGCGCCCGCGCCGCCCAGCGGCGCCACGAATTCGCAACCTACACCTGGCACGCATCGGTGGCTGCCGTCGCCGGCCTCGTCCACGCCTTGGGCGGCGAATTCGAGGCCGCCCGGAACGACGTGAGGGAGGGCCGGACGATGCTCGCCCTGCACCACCACTTCGCCCCCTGGCTCGGGCTGCAGACGCGGGTGATCCTCGCCCGCGCGGAACTCCTGCTCGGCGAGGTCGCAACGGCCCGCGCCCTGCTCGGCGAGGCAGAGGCGCTCCAGCCCGCAATCAGCGACGCCCGGTGCCTCGACGCCGCCGTCGACGAGCTCCGCGTCCAGCTCGACACGGCCGCGGCCGGCCGCGCCACCGACTCGCCGCTGACCACGTCGGAGCTGCGCGTGCTCCAGCACCTCCCGACCCATCTCTCGCTCAGCGAGATCGGTGCCGAGCTGTACATCTCCCGCAACACCGTCAAGACCCACCTGCGCGCGATCTACCGCAAGCTGGATGTGACGTCGCGGTCGGCGGCCGTGGCCGAGGCGCGCCGCACGGGCCTGCTTTAGGTGAACGCCGGAGCCGCGGGAGCGCCGTGACAGCGCTTCCACTTGGCGCCGCTCCCGCAGGGGCACGGGTCGTTGCGGCCCCGGCGCCGGTCGGCGGCGGCATAGCGGGCGGTGATCGCCGCCGGCGGCTCGCCGGCGTCGAGCAGTGTCGCCATCGCGCGCATCGGGGCGTCGATGTGGCGGAAGAAGGCCTGGTAGCCGGGACACAGGACGTTGAGCCCCGGCTCGCCCGCGGGCGTCGCGACGAAGCGGTCCTTCGGGCAGCCGCCGTGGCAGGCGAACCGCACGTCGCAGTCCAGGCAGTACCGCGGGAGGGTGTCCCGCTTCGCCGCGCCGAAGGCGACCTGCTCGGGCGACGCGACCATCTCGGCCAGCGTCCGCTCGGCGATGTTTCCCAGCAGGAAGTCGGGCTCCACGAAGTGATCGCAGGCGTAGAGGTCGCCGGTGTGCTCCAGCGCGAGCGCCCGGCCGCACGTCTCGGAGTGGATGCAGAGCGCCGGCGGCTCGCCAGCCCAGTTGGCGAGCGCGACGTCGAACATCTGCACGAAGACCTCCCCGACGTCGCGGCGGACCCACTCCTCGAACACGTCGATGAGGAAGCGCCCGTACTGCTCGCCGGTCACCGAGCGGCCCGTCACCGCGTCACCGGATTGGACGTACAGCGGCCGGTCGCGCCACGAGGACCAGGGGACCGCCCCGTCCGGCGCAGCCTCGGGGACCCGCTCGATGATCGGAATGAACTGGACGAAGCGGGCGCCGCATCCGTCGCGCAGGAACCGGTACACGTCGAGGCCGCGGCCCGCGTTCGCGGCGTGAATCGTCGTGAGGGCGTTCCACTCGACGCCCGCGTCGCGGAGGCACTGCAGACCCGCCATCACCCGGTCGAAGCTGCCGCGGCCGCCCTTCGTGACCCGGAAGGCGTCGTGGATCTCGCGGGGGCCGTCGATCGAGACGCCGACGAGGACGTCGTGCTCGCGAAAGAACTCGGCCCACTCCGCGTCGAGCAGGGTGCCGTTCGTCTGGATCGTGTGCAGCGCCTGCTGCCCCGGCTCAAGGCGGGCGCGGACGATCTCGACCGAGCGCCGGAAGAAGTCCAGGCCCATGAGCGTCGGCTCGCCGCCCTGCCAGGCGATTGTGACCTCGGGCATCCCGGCGTGCGCATCGATGAGCTGATGCAGGTAGGCCTCGAGGACGTCGTCGGCCATCCGGAACCGGCTCCCGGGATACAGCATCTCCTTCGACAGGAAGAAGCAGTAGTCGCAGTCGAGGTTGCAGACCGCGCCCGTCGGCTTGGCGAGGAGATGGAAGGGCAGGCGCCCGGGGCGGGCGGCGTCGGCGGGGGCGTGCACAGCCGCCAGCGTAGGCCTCCGGGACTCGCCGCGCCTACGCCGCCGCGCCGGCGGCGACCGCCTGGTGCTGCTCGTGCTTGTGCAGCTCGTGCTCGTCGGCGTGCCGGACCGCCGACGCGTCGGCCGGCTTGAGGTCGAAGACCACCCGCTTCACGGTCCCGGTGAACGCGTACGGCGCCCGGTTCCCGTAGGCGCGGTCGACGACGAGGCCGTTGTCGCGCCCGATGTCCATGCCGGCGTAGCTCGTGAACGTGATCGGGACGGTCTTCGGCATGTCGCCCTCGCCGACCGCCGTTCCGTTGATGAAGAGCGTCACGTGCCCGCCGCTCCCGGGTGTCGGCTGCGCGGCGTCGAACAGCATCCGCACCGCGACGTCGCCCGCCGGCAGCGCGGCGCCAGCCCGCTGCGTGTAGGTCTCCACGCCCAGCAGGGAGTACGTGTGCTGCAGGATGCCGTCGCCGTCGACCCAGAGGCCGAAGCCGCCGATGAAGTCGGCCAGGGCGACAATGACGCCCTCGGCACCCTCGGCGGGCACGTGGAGGTCGGCCTCGATCGCGTAGGAGCGGCCGAAGATTCGCGGGACCATCCCCCACTGGATGTTGTCCACGTCGCCCGCGAAGGCGAACCGGGTCTGCGTGGGCATCGGCGGCAGGATCCCGTAGATCACGGAGAAGCCCGCCATGAGCGGCAGCACCCGGTTGCGCTCGGCCTCCTTCCACCAGAGCTCCTGCAGCTCCCGAACCTTGTCGGGATGCTCGGCGGCGACATCGTGCGCCTGCGAGAAGTCGGTGCGGAGGTCGTAGAGCTCCCAGCCAACGTCGCGGTCGGGGTCCCAGTCGGCGTCGGGGCCCATGGCCGCAATCGTCTCGGGCGAGAGGTCCCACGGCAGCCGGTCGGGCCGTGAGGCGGCCCACCAGCCCTCGTGGTACATGCCCCGCGCGCCGAACATCTCGAAGTACTGCTGGGTGTGGCGCTCGGGCGCCTGGGGCTCGTCGAGCGTGTAGAGGAAGCTCGTCCCGTCCATCGGCTCCTGCCCGATGCCGTCGACCTCCTCGGGCTCGGGGATGCCCGCGGCCTCGAGCACGGTCGGGGCGATGTCGATGACGTGCGTGAACTGGCTCCGCACCTCCGGGCTGGGCTGCAGCCGCGCCGGCCAAGCCACCACCATCGGGTCGCGCGTGCCGCCGAGGTGGGCGGCGTCCTGCTTGCCCCACTGGAACGGCGCGTTGAGCGCGTGCGCCCAGGCCGCGGCGCAGTGCGGCGCCGTGTCCGGGCCGCCGAGCGCCGTCAGGCCGCCGTACTTCTCGATCAGGTCCGTCTGCTGCTTGGGGTCGAGCACGAGCCCGTTGAGGAAGGTCAGCTCGTTGAACGAGCCGGTCGTCGTGCCCTCCATGCTCGCGCCGTTGTCGCCCCAGATGTAGAAGATCAG
>CAZEKK010000140.1:0-7250 GCA_964512905.1 uncultured Solirubrobacteraceae bacterium | reverse complement strand
CCCCTACCGCAGCACCAGCCCGTGCTGGGGCTTCCACCCCACGGTCACGGGGTCGCCGATCTCCCAGCGGTTGTCGGCGCGCGAGCGGTCGGTGTTCTGCTCGAGGGCGATGATCCGCGCGCCGGCGCCGAGGTCGACGATGACCTGGGTCGTGGTGCCGACGTAGACGCGCTCGGCGACGGTCCCGTTGAGCACGACCATGCCGGGCTCGTGCTCACCGAGCCAGAGCTTCTCGGGGCGGACGGAGAGGTGGACGGTGTCGCCCGCGGCACAGCCGTCGGGAAGCGTTGCCGCGCAGAGCGCGCCGCTGGGCAGCCGCAGGCCGCCGTCCTCCACGACGGCCTCCATGAGGTTCGAGATCCCCATGAAGCCAGCCACGAACGGCTTGTGCGGGTGCTCGTAGACCTCCTCGGGCGTGCCGCACTGCTCGACGACGCCGTCGTTCATCACCGCGATGCGGTCAGACATCGCCAGCGCCTCCTCCTGGTCGTGGGTCACGTAGATGAACGTGATCCCGACCTCGCGCTGGATGGACTTCAGCTCGACCTGCATCTGCTTGCGGAGCTTGAGGTCCAGGGCGCCGAGCGGCTCGTCGAGCAGCAGCACCGCGGGCCGGTTGACGAGCGCCCGCGCAAGCGCGACGCGCTGCTTCTGGCCGCCCGACAGCTCCGCCGGCTTGGCCTTCTCGCGCGCGCCGAGCTGGACGAGCTCCAGCGCCTCGCCGACCCGCGTGTGGATCTCGGCCTTGTCGACCTTGCGGCGCCGCAGGCCGAACGCGATGTTGCCCTCGACGTCGAGGTGCTCGAACAGGGCGTAGCTCTGGAACACCGTGTTGACGTGGCGCTTGAACGGCGGCACCGCCTCGACCGGCTCACCCTCCAGCAGGATCCGGCCCTCCGACGGCTGCTCGAACCCGGCGACCATGCGCAGCGTCGTCGTCTTCCCGCATCCCGACGGGCCCAGCAGCGAGAAGAACTCCCCCTGGCGGATCGCCAGGTCGAGGTCCGCCACCGCCGTGAAGTCGCCGAAGCGCTTGGTGACGTGCTCGAAGCGGACCGCCTCGCCCGCGCCGCTGCCGTTCTCCCCGCTCATCGCGCATCCCCCTCGCCTGCCATCAGCACACTCAAGCCGCTCTCCTTGCGGCCCAGCAGCCGCGGAAGCGCGACCGCCAGCCCGATCGTCACGATCGTGATCGCCAGCATCAGCGTGCCGATCGCGTTGATGGTCGGCGTCACCCCGAAGCGGATCGCCGAATAGATACGGACCGGGAGCGGCTGCGGCGACTCCCCGGTCGTGAAGAACGAGAGCACGAAGTCGTCGAACGACAGCGCGAACGTGAGCAGGCCCGCGGCGAGGATCGCCGGCCACAGCGCCGGCAGCGTCACCAGGCGCACGGTCTGCAGCCGCGTCGCACCCAGGTCCATCGCCGCCTGGTCGATCTCCGGATTCAGCGCCGCCAGGCGGGCGCGCACCACCACCGTCACGTAGGAGATCGAGAACGTGATGTGGGCCAGGATGATCGTCAGCAGCGACAGCCGCAGCCCCATCTGGGTGAAGAGCAGCAGCGCCGAGACGCCCGCCACGATCTCCGGCGTCACCAGCGGCACGAGCATGAGGATGTTGTAGGCCGGGCTCCAGCGCGTCTGCGCGCGCACGAGGCCGTAGGCAAGCATCGTGCCCAGCAGCGTCGCCACGACGGTCGTCGCCGCGGCGATCTGCAGGCTCGCCACCAGCGACCCCGTCAGCGACTCGCTCTGGAAGAAGCGCTCGTACCACTGCAGGCTGAAGCCGTCGAGCTTCTGCAGCGACCGCTGCGAGTTGAACGAGAAGACGACCACGAGCAGGATCGGGGTGAACAGGAAGACGAAGAACAGCCCCGTGAACCACTTCAGGAACCGCGGGCGGTCGAACGGCTTTGGCTCCTTGGCGCGGCGCCGGGCCGGCGCGGCGGCGGGTGCCGGCAGCGGCTCGGCAGGGGCGGTCGTGCTCACGCGGTCACCGTGCGCGCGGCCTTGGCCGCCGAGCGCAGGTAGAAGACCATCCAGATCATCAGGAACAGCATCAGGACCACGGTCAGCGCCGCCCCGAACGGCCAGTTCTCCGCCCCGAAGAACTGCTGCTGGATGAGGTTGCCGATCATGTACGTGTTCTTCCCGCCGAGGATCTGGGCGCTGACGAAGTCCCCGACCGCGGGCAGGAACACCAGCACGCAGCCGGCCAGCACGCCTTGGAACGTCGTCGGCCAGGTCACGTGGCGGAACGTCTGCCACCCCGACCCGTACAGGTCCTTGCCGGCCTCGATCAGCGCCGGATCCATCCGGTCCAACGCGCCGTAGATCGGCAGGATCATGAACGCCGCGTACCCGTAGATCAGCCCGCCGATCACGGCGTAGGGCGTGTTGATGAACTGCACCGGATCGACGACCCCGAACAGGTCCTTCAGGACCCCGTTCGCGATGCCCTCGTCGGCGAGGATCGTGAACCACGCGTAGGTCCGCACCAGGTAGTTCACGAAGAACGGCAGCACCACCAGCGCGATCAGGACGTTCTTGTAGCGGCCCCCGAAGCGCGCGACGTAGTACGCGACCGGGTAGCCGATCGCCAGGCACAGCGCCGCCGTCGCCAGCGCGTAGCCCACCGACCGCAGCAGCACCGGGATGAACAGCGGATCGAAGACATCGGCGTAGTTGCCCGGGTTCCACCCGTACACCGCCCCGCCGAGGTCGTCCACCGTCCCGAACGAGATCGCGATCACGATCCCGAGCGGGACCGCGAACAGCAGCGCCAGCCACAGCCCGCCCGGAATCAGGAACCGGGCCGCGAACCGTTCGCTCGTCACCGCCTCGGCGCCCCCCCGGGCGCCGCGCCATCCCTCACGTCCACTCCTCCCCTGCTGCCGTCAGCCGGCCTTGACCTGCGTCCACGCGGTGTCCCACCGGGCGCGGCCCTCGGCCCCCAGGTTCTTGAATTGCTGGCCGTTCTTCAAGTCCTGCACCGTCACGTCGATCGACGGGTCGTCCTTCACCAGCGCCTGGAAGGCGGCGTCCGGACCCTTGTAGGGCATCGGGTAGCCGAAGTACTGGATGTTCTTCTCGATGTTCTCCGGGCGCAGGATGTAGTCGATGAACACCATCGCGGTTCCCGGGTGCTGCGCGTTGGCGGGGATCGCGAACGTGTCGTTCCCGAACGGGATCCCTTCCTTGTTCTTCTGGAACTTGACGTTCTCGGGGTTCTTGATCTGGTTGCGGATGTTGACGACGTCGCCGTTCCAGCCGTGGTGGATCAGCGCGTTGCCCGACACGACGTTCGTGATGTCGTCGCTCGAGAAGCCGCGCAGGTTCGGCTTGACCGACAGGACCCACTCCTTCGACGCGTCGACCGCGCCCGGCTCGGTGTCGTTGAGCTCGTTGCCCGCGACGAGGTTGCCCGCCCCGATGCCCTCCTGGAAGTCGTCGAGCATGAACGTGCGGTTCTTGGCGTCGGCGTTCTTGAGGTCGTCCCAGGACCCCGTCATGTTCTTGATCTTGTCGGCCCGGTAGATGAGCCCCGTCGCGTACATCGCGTACGGAACCGAGTACTGGTTCTTGGGGTCGTACCAGGGCTTGTCGAAGTACGGATAGACGTCCGTGACGTTCTTGAGCTGGTCGCGGTCGATGACCAGGAGCTGGTTGGAGCGCGTCAGCCGGTCGATCCAGTCGGCCGTCGGGAAGATCACGTCGTAGCGGTTCCCCGCGCGCAGCTTCGTGATCATGCCGGTCATCGAGTCGAAGTTCGACTCGCGCACCTTGACGCCGTACTCCTTCTCGAAGCCCTTGAGCAGCGCCGGGTCGAGATACTCGGCCCAGTTGAAGTAGACGAGATCGCCGTCGATCTTCGCCTTGACGGCCTTCTGCGTGGCCTCCTCGTCGCCGCTGGAGCCGCCGCCCACACCGCAGCCCAGCGCGCCCAGGGCGGTCGCCCCGAGTGCGGCGGTGGCCCCCGTCTGCAGGAACGTGCGGCGCGTGGGCCGCCGGAAGTCGTCGGTCATCAGTAAATCCCCTCGGTCGGATGCGCCGCGGCCCGCCTCCTCGTGCGAACCTCGACGCGGAAGTAACCACAGCCGCGCGCTCCGTGCGCCGGCCCCCTCACGCGCCGCTCCCGGATGCCCGCAGCCGTCGGAACGGCAGCCGCGGCTCCGGCAGGCCCAGCTCGCGGGCGAGCTGGGCGCCGATGAGGCGGCGGGCACGCGCGATCGGCATCTCGGGATCGTCGATCATGGTGCGGCTGCCGTGTCCGTCGATGAGCGCGATGGCCAGGTCGGCGACCTCGTTGGGATCGCAGCTGCCGAACTCGCCGCTGCGCACGCCGTCGGCGATCGGCTTGGCCAGGAAGTCGCGGTAGCGGGAGTACAGGCGCGCGGCGACCGGACGCAGGCCCGGGGAGCGCACGGCGCGCAGGTCGAGCTCCCACCACAGCATCCAGTCGCGCTCGAGCACGCCGGGCAGCGGGAGGCACTGATCGATCCGGTCGGCGAGCAGGCGCGCCGCCGAGCCGGCGGCGGTCGCATCCTCGCGATCGTCGTCGGCGGATTGGAACACGTCGGCTGCCCGGTCGAACGAGTGGCCGATGGCCTCCTCGAGGAGCCGCTCGCGGGTGTCGAAGTGGTAGTGCACCAGCGCCGTCGACACGCCGGCCGCGGTGGCGATGCGCGCGATGCGCACGCCGTCGAGACCCTCCTCGGCGATCAGGTCGCAGGCCTCCTCGAGGATCCGTTCCCGAGCACTGCCGGTCGGCTCCGGCGGGAGGCTCGCAGCGACCGCGGCGTCGTGCGCGGCCGCGGCCACGGAGTCGGCTCCGCTCGTGCTCTTGCTCAGCTGTCCCTCTCCCCTGGCCACCCGCCGGGCGGGCGGATGGCCGGTCCTGACTTTGTAGTCAGTCGCATGATACCGTCTTCGCCGCGGCCCGTCCGAGCCTATCCGGCAGCCGCGCCACCGTGGGATCGACGCACACCGGGAGGGGCATGACCACCGCCGCCACGACCAGCGGGCCCGCGGCCGGGCTCATCGAGCTGACCGACGCCCAGCGCGACCTCCAGGAGCGCGCGCGGCGGTTCGTCGACGACGTCCTGATCCCGCTCGAGGAGCAGGCCGAGCGGGCGCACGGGCGCCTGCCCGACGCCGCCATCGCCGAGGTCAAGCGGGCCGCGATCGCGGCCCGCCTCAACGGCGGCCTCCACGCGCCCGAGCACGGCGGCCAGGGCTGGAGCCACGTCGAGTGGTGCCTGGTCGAGGAGCAGCTCGGGCGGTCGACGAACGCGATCTCCTGGCACATCCCCAACGCCTACAACGTCTGGTCGGCGGCCAGCGCCGAGCAGATCGAGCGTTACCTGGTCCCGGCCCTCCAGGGCCACGGACAGGACTGCTACGCCGTGACCGAGGCCGAGGCCGGCTCGGACCCGTCGCGGATCCAGACCGTCGCCCGGCCCGTCGACGGCGGGTGGGTTATCGACGGCGAGAAGTGGTTCGCAACCTCCGGCGACGTGGCGAACGTGCTCATCGTCGTCGCCAACGCGCTCGTGGACGGCGAGGCCCGCACGACCCTCTTCGCCGTCGACGCCGACCGGCCCGGAATCGAGTTCGTCGACGATCCGCCCTTCACGCACAACTACCCCCACGGCCATCCGACGATCCGCCTCACGGGTGTCGAGGTGGGGGCCGACGCGGTCATCGGAGCCGTCGGCGAGGGGGACGCGCTCCAGCAGGCCTGGTTCGCCGAGGAGCGCCTGGGCATCGCCGCCCGCGGCGTCGGCTCGATGCTGCGCCTGCTCGAGGACACGACCGCCTGGGCCCGCGAGCGCGAGCAGGGCGGCGGCCGCATCTACGACCACCAGGGCGTCGCCTTCCCGCTGGCGGACTCCGCCGCCGACGCGGCAGCCGGGCGCCTGCTGACGTTCGAGGTCGCCCGCCTGGCGGACGCCGGCGCCGACCCCAAGCTCATCCACGGCAAGGCGTCGATGGCCAAGCTCTTCGTCTCCGAGGCCGCCTGCCGGTGCGCGGACCGCTGCGTCCAGGCCTTCGGCGGCCGCGGGTACATGCGGACCAACGTGGCCGAGCGGTTCCTGCGCGAACTGCGCGTCGACCGCATCTGGGAGGGCACGAGCGAGATCCAGCGCCTCATCGTGGCCCGCAGCCTCGAGCGCCGCGGCGTGGCCCGGATGCTGCAGTGACCCCGATCCCGAGGACCAGCATGACCGTCACCTCCGCCCCCGCCGACGACCGCCTGACCGACGCGCACCGCGACCTGCAGGCGCGCGCCCGGCGCTTCGTCGACGAGATCCTGATCCCCGAGGAGGAGGCCGCCGAGGAGCGCGGTCCGCGCGGCGGCATGCCGCGCGACCTGCGCGCCCGCATCCGGGCGGCCGCGATCGCCGCCGGCCTCAACGGCGGCCTGCACCGGCCCGAGCACGGCGGCCAGGGCTGGTCACGGTTGGAGTGGTTCCTGGTGCAGGAGCAGTTCGGCCGCTCGACCAACGGCCTGTACTGGGTGATCCCGGGGGCCTACAACGTGCTCGGCTCGGCCTCGGAGGCCCAGATCGACCGCTACCTGCGCCCCGCGCTCGCCGGCGAACTGGAGTGGGACTACGCCGACGCCTACGCCGTCACCGAGGCCGAGGCGGGCTCGGACCCGAGCGGCATCGCCACCACGGCCGCGCCCGCCGACGACGGCTGGCGCATCGACGGCGAGAAGTGGTTCGTGACCCACGGCGGCGACTGCGGCGTCTACATCGTCATGGCCAACGCGCTGGTCGACGGCGCGGCCCGGCCGACGCTGTTCCTCGTCGACCGCGACGCCGACGGCCTGGAGATCGTCGACGACCCCGACTTCATGCACACCTACCCCCACCGGCATCCGGCCGTGCGCTTCACGGACGTCCGGGTCGCGCGCGACGCCACCGTCGGTGCCGTCGGCGCAGGACTCGACCTCCAGCGCGCGTGGTTCAGCGAGGAGCGGATGGGCATCGCGGCGCGCGGCTGCGGATCGATGTGGCGGCTCATCGAGGAGGCGACCGCCTTCGCCGTCGGCCGCGAGCAGGGCGGCCAGCGGATCTACGACCACCAGGGCGTCGCCTTCCCGCTGGCCGACTGCGCCGTCGAGGCGGCGGCGGCGCGGGCGCTGACCCTCGAGGCCATCCGCCTCGCCGACGCGGGCGGCGACCCGCGCCTCGTCCACGCCAAGGCGTCGATGGCCAAGCTCTTCGTCTCGGAGACGGC
>CAZEKK010000139.1:0-7309 GCA_964512905.1 uncultured Solirubrobacteraceae bacterium | reverse complement strand
GGAGACGGGCTGTAAACCCGTTGGCTCTGCCTACGCAGGTTCGAATCCTGCTCCCCCCATCGCCGTTCGGCCAAGGCCACCGGAGGCAGACCAGGCCAGGCCGACGGATCCGGGCCGCGCTCAGCGGACGAGCGTGACGGACCTGGCGACCGTGCCGGACTTCGCCCCGCCGCTCGCGGCGACCCGAAGGCCCGCGCTGACCTGGCCGGCTCGCCGGAGAGCCGCCCGGTAGCGCTGGGCCACGTTCAAGGTCACGGTGCGGCCTGCCGGTCCGATCCTTCCCTGCGCCGAGGCCAGGTTCACGGTCGTCCGGCCGATCCCCAGCTTGCGGGCCTGTGACCCGGTCACGGACAGCGCGGCCTTGAAGGCCCCGGACCTGATGAAGCTGGCGCTGAAGCGGTAGCCCGTCGCGAGCAGCGCCGAGATCCGGACCCGCGAGGGTGCGGTCACGTGGAGCGGCGCCGGCGCGACGCGCCTGACGACCTCGCACATGGTCCGGTCCACGACGTCCAACGAGTCCGCCCGGACGATGTCGGCGCCAAAGCCGCACTGGGCCTGGTCGAGTTGTCCGTCGCTGATGAAGATCTGGTCGTTGCCGTCCTCCAGCGCAGACCCCCCGTCGCCGTTCACGCTGTCGCGGCCCGGTCCGCCGATGACCGTGTCGTTGCCGCTGCCGCCGTTGACCGTGTCGTTGCCGGGGCCGCCGTCGACGACGTCGTCGCCCGTGTTGCCGGAGAGGGTGTCGCCGCCGTCGCCGCCGTACACCGCGTCCTTGCTGTCACCGGCGATCACCGTGTCGTCGCCAGCCTCGCCGAAGATCGTCATCCGCGCGTCGACGAGTCCGGCGATGATCGAGTCGTCGCCGCCGCCGAGATGCACCACCGCCCGCGTGTAGTCGGGCAGGCCCGTGGGCGTGAAGTCGGGCGGGCCCGAGTCGAACGGAGGGCACACCACCTTCGTCGGATCCACTTCCCGGCAGCCCGGGCCCGCGACGATCCCGCCGCTGTCCTCGACGTAGCGCTGGGACAGGATGTTCCCACCGAAGCTGACGTTGTTGCGCTCCGAGCCGCCGACGATCTGCAGCGTGGTGCCCGAAAGGGACGCTCGGGTTGTTGCGCCAGCCGGCGCAACCGTGCTGAGCAGTGCAACCGCGGCGAGCGCGGACACCAGTGCCGCAGGTCGATTCGACTTGAAGGCGCGCATCACGGAACCTCGCTTTCGGCCTATGACCCGTTTGGGGCTCCCGAAACGCCCTGAACTCCATGAGAACACGTTGGCGCGCCGGCGTCATCCGGGTGGGCCACCGCCGCCGCCTCGTGGTTGTCCGCGCTCTTGCGCCCGGGGGGGCCCGCTCTGCCGCCAGCTGGCCCTGCGGCCGCCGTCGCATGGCGGTCTGCGGGTTCTCCGCGGCTTCGCGACGGCGCGTCACCGACGACCCGCGCGGCCGGCGGCGCTAGGTTCTCGGCATGCCCGTCTTGCGCCCTGCCCGAGTTCTCGGCACGTCGCTGGCCCTCGCCCTCGCCGTCCCCGCGCTGGCTCAAGCCCTGCCGGGGTTCCAGGCCCTGGATGACCCGCGCGGCGACGTCGCTCCACAGGCGAACCCGTGGAGCGACGTCGTTCACGTGACCGCCTCGCTCTACACCAGGCCCAAGCTGCCAACCAACCTGAGCTTCGGGGTTCGCCTGGCAGAGCCGGTGGCGTCCTCAACTCGCCCGCCGATGGTCGAGGTCGACCGCAACGGCGATGGCAAGGCCGACCGCAGGATCTCCGGCGCGGTCCTTCCGCGGGGCAAGGCGGCGGTCTACACGATCTCGAAGGGCAAGCCCACCAAGAGGATCGGCAAGGCGCAGATCAGGAAGCTGAATTCGCGCGAATACGATCTGACGGCGGCGGCGAGCCTGCTCGCCGCGAAGGGCAAGGTCCGGTGGCGAGTGGTGACCCTCACCGCCAAGGGCGGGCGCGCTGACGTCGCACCCGACGAGGGGTTCCAGACTTTCAAGACGACCTCGTAGGCCCTTCGAGTGCTCGACCACAGTCGACTGCGCGACCACGGCGACGTTCGGAGGCGGACGGACATGAGAACGAGAACCTTCGTCGCCGGCATGACGGTCGTCGGCCTCGCGGCGACGGCTCTGTTCGCGTCGCCTGCGGCGACGGCAGCTACGTCGGGGCTGTACATCGGCAAGGCGCGCGGGCCGAGCACCGCGCCGGTGGCCTTCCGCGTCACCAGCGGACGCACCGTTCGCAGCTTCAAGCTCTCGGAGGCCACACTGAACTGCGGCAGCTTCGGACGCATGACCGACACCTTCGCCGGCCCCACGATGACCATCAGGAACAACCAGTTCAAAGGCCTGCGGCGCTACGAGCTCTACCGGTTCGTCAACGCCGAGGTCTCGGTCGCCGGATCCTTCCGGGGACGCAGGGCAACCGGAGTCATCGAGGTGGACGCCGCCCCCTGTCTCTCCTCGTTCCGGTTCGCCGCCGTTTGGCGGCGTCGGTAGAAGTCAGCGCCCGAACGCCGAGCGCACGCGGACCGGTTCTGCGCGACGGTGGCCTCTCCCGCCACGAGATGGCCGCCACGGCATGGCTCGGGCGCCGTCCTGGCGCTTGCCGCGGCTGCGGGCGCGCCGTCGGGCCGCCTGCTCGCCGCAGATGCCCGCGACTGGGCGCTCGGCCGCAACCCGTGGGGTCGGTCGTTCGTCGCCGGCCTGGGCTCGAGCCCGCCGCGCCACCCGCACCACTGGGCCTCGCGCCGCGGCCCGGCGGTGTTCGCCGGCGCCGTCGTCGGCGGACCCACGACCCTGTCGATCCTGCGCGAGCAGAAGCTGCCCTTCCGGCGCGGCCCGTTCGACGGACCGGCCGGCGCCTACGAGGACACGGTCTCCAACTACGTGACCAGCGAGCCGGCGCTCGACTACACGGCCTGCACGGTCCTGCTGTTCGCCGCGGTGGCGGGGCGGGCCGGCTGAGGCCGGCAGGAAGGGGGCGCGAAGACGCTCGTCGCGCGCTACGCTTGCGACGCGAACCGGGACCGGGAGGGTTCACGTGAGGCATTCCAGGCATCGCCGGAGGGCAGGTCGCGCGGCGTGCAGCGCCGTCGTCGCCGCCACCGCGCTGGTCGCGGCCGCGGCGCCGCCAGCCGGCGCCGTCATCGTCGGCGCCAACCTCAACCGGCCCGCCGACGGCCGGTTCGGCTGCGAGGTGCTGCCGACCACGAACGCCTTCGGCGGTCGCATCTTCCTCGGCGCGCCGTTCGCCGGGGCGCCCACCTGCACGTATCTCGGGGTCGGCGGCCTCGGCGGCCAGCAGGAAGTGGCGCAGACGCCGCCGGGCCGCGGCGTCGTCACGCGGCTGTTCGTCAAGGCCGGCCCGATTGTCGGGCCGATGCAGATCACGGTGCTCAAGGCGCTGCGCACGACCGTGCCGGGCATGCGCGGCCTCAGCGGGATCGCGGCCTGCTGCTTCTACGACGGCGCGACCGGCGTGTTCACGCCGGCGCCGAACGCGGTCACGACGCTCAACGTCCGCCTCCCGGTTCGCAACGAGTTCATCGCCAACTTCGGCGAGGCGGTCGACTACCTCGGCATCACCGTGCTCGCTCCAGGCGTGCCGGTGCCGGCGCAGGACCTCGGCCAGCCGGGCAACGTGCAGCTCCCCTCGGCGCTCGCCTTCTTCCCGCACGTCAAGCCCGGCGACGAGCGCGCCGACGGCGCCGGCGTCGGCGCGGTCGTCCCGCTCGTGGCCGCCGACATCGTGCGCCTGTGCGGCGGGATCGTCGGCCACCAGGCGCCGAGCGGCAGGCAGGCGCAGGGCGCCTGCCTCGCGCCGCTGCAGGCCCTCGGCGCCGGTCGCATCACGGGCGGGCGCGTCGCGCTGTCGCTCGCCTGCAACGCGGCGACCGGCTGCACGGCCACCGTGCGGCTGCTGAGTTCGACCCGCCGGCGGGCGGTGACGCTCGGTTCGGTCCGCGTGCGGCTGGCGCCCGGCGCGACGGGGCCGGCGCGGGTGACGCTCACCGCCGCCGGGCGGCGCTTCCTGCGCGGGCGTCGGTCCGCGAGCGTGATCGCCTCGGCGCAGATCGGCGGGCGCCAGTCGGTGGCGCGCGTCACCCTGCGCCGCTGAGGGGCCGGCGCCTGGGACCATCCGGGCGCTCGTGTGGTTCTCGGCCGACAACTTCGTGCTCAACCTGGCGCAGGCGGCCTGCCTGGCCCTGCCGGCGGCGGGCCTGCCCGGGTGGACGGCGCGCTTCCGCACGCGGGCGTGGGCGCTGGTCCTGCCGCTGTCCCTCGGCCTCGTGGTGGCGGCGATCGCCGTGCTGCCGGGAACCGCCGACGTCCTGACCTGGATCGCGCTCCTCCTGATCCCGCCCGGGTGCGCGCTGGCGCTCGGCTGGGCGATGCGCGGGGCGCGCCCGTGGCTGGCGGCGCTGGCGGTGCCGCTGCTGGCGCTCGCGTGGGCGCTGCCCGACGACCGCGTCGGCCAGGCGGCGACCGTGGCGCTCATCGTCGGCTCCGCGGTCACGCTCGGCCGCCTGCTCGCCGGAGCCGCGCCGCTCACCGTGCTCAAGGTCGCGATCGTCGCCATGGCCGTCCTCGACGCGGTCCTGGTCTTCTCGAACAGCCTCCAGCCGTCCAACGCCGTGCTCGTGGCGGCGGAGCCGGGGCTCGGCCTGCCGCAGCTTCAGTCCGCCTCGTTCGGGCCGTCCGGCATGGGCTACGGCGACTTCTTCGCCGCGGCGGTGGTGGGCGGGATCCTCGCCGCCGAGCGCGGTCCCCAGGCCGCCGCGGCCGCCGCGATGGTCGTCGTCTCGCTCGCCTGGGATCAGCTGTTCCTCATCTACGACTCGCTGCCGGCGACGATCCCGCCCGCCGTCGTGCTGGTCGGCGTCGAGGCGTGGCGGCGGCGGCGCGGGCGGACCGTCGGGCCGGCCCGCGCAACGGCGGCGAGCGGCCCGCCGGCGCCGAGATGATCGCGGTCGCGGCGGTGCCGCACGATCGCGCCCAGCGGTTGTGTCCCCGGCCCGCGCGGATCACCGTGCCGGGATGCCCCGAACCCGGGTGCTGGCCGCCATCACCGCTGCGGTCGCGGCCGGCGTGCTGGGCACGGACGCCGAGCCTGCCGGTGCCGCGAGCGCCAACGTCGCCGCGCTGCAGTCAGCCTTGCGGGCGTCTGGCCTGCGGACCGGCCCAATCGACGGCATCTCCGGGCCGCTGACCCAGGCGGCCACGCGGCGCTTCCAGCGTCGCCATCGGCTCGAGCCGGACGGGGTCGCCGGCCCGCAGACACGCCGGGCCCTCGGACGGCGCGGCCGCCCGGCGCTCGGCAGCCGGACGATGTCCGCGGGCGACGAGGGCTGGGACGTCGCGGCGCTCCAGTTCATCCTCGCCATCCGCGGCTACCGGCCCGGCGGCGTCGACGGCGGCTTCGGCGCGAACACCGAGGACGCGGTGCGGCGCTTCCAGTCGGGCGCCGGGCTCAGCGACGACGGGATCGCGGGGGAGGCGACGCTCGCAGCCATGCGCGGCGCGGCCCCGTCGTCGCCGCGCGGGCCGGTCCGCTTCCTGCGGCCGGTCTCCGGCTCGATCACCGACGGCTTCGGCTACGTCGGCGGCCGCAACCACACCGGGGTCGACATCCCGGCGGGCTTCGGCACGCCGGTCCGGGCTGCCGGCGCGGGCACCGTCTCGTTCGCCGGCTGGAACGACGGCGGCTACGGCAACCTCGTGGTCGTCAGCCACCGCCTCGGCTTCGAGTCGTGGTACGCGCACCTGTCGGAGGTGACGTCGTTCGTGGGCGAGTCGGTCAGCGGCGGGACGCGCCTGGGCCTCGTCGGGTCGACCGGCCGCTCGACCGGGCCGCACCTGCACTTCGAGGTCCGCCGCCACGGGACGCCGATCGATCCGGTGCCCTACCTGCTCGACGCGGTCGCGTCGCACGCGAAGCGTGCCGCGGGCCGGCGCCTGGCCTGCCGGGCGAACGCCGACGCCTGGGGGACCCGCGACGCCGACCCCTTCACGGCCCGGTTCGGGCGCTGCCCGTAGGCGTGGCCGTTCCGTGAGCCGCCATGGGACGGAGGCCTGTCGCCTGGGCCGCCGCCCCACGGGCGCGTAGTAGCGTCCCGGTCGCATGGCCACCGCCGCCGAGCCCGAGACCGCGCCGGTCCACCTCCCCGGCACCGTGAAGCCGCGCCGCTTCGTGCCGCGCTTCCACTGGGAGCTCTTGTCCTGCGGCGTCGCCGGCCACGAACTCGTCGGGACCGACGCGGCGAGCCTGCGGTCGCAGGATGCGCTCGTCGCGCGCGAGATCGACGGCGTGCGCTGGCACCGATGCCTGCGCTGCGACTCGTGGCTGCCGCTGGCAGCACCCGACGCGCCGGCGCGCGACCACCCGCCCGAACGCGACGAGATCCGGCTGCCCCTGCGCGGGCGGCCGCTGCGCGACACGATCGTCCTGCGCCTGATCGCGGTCAATCGCGCCCTGCACTTCGTCGGGCTCGCCGTGCTCGCCGTGGCGATCTTCCTGTTCGCCGCCAACCGGGCCGATCTCAAGGAGACGGTCTACAAGGTGATCGCCGACATCCAGACCGGCATCGGCGGCGGGCCGGTGAAGACCGGCGACACCGGGATCACGCACTGGCTCGACGAAGCCTTCACCTCGAGCTCGGACACGCTGCACCTGCTCGGTGTCGCCGTCGCGCTGTACGCCGTGGTGGAGGGGATCGAAGCGGTCGGGCTGTGGATGCTCAAGCGCTGGGCGGAGTACCTGACGCTGCTCGTCACGGCGTCGTTCCTCCCGTTCGAGATCTACGAGCTGAGCCGCCGGGTGACGCCGTTCAAGATCAGCGCGATCGTCATCAACGTCGCCATCGTCGCCTACCTGCTCTACGCGAAGCGGCTGTTCGGGATCCGCGGCGGGGCCGCCGCCGAGGAGGCCGCGCGCGAGCGCGACGTGGGATGGGGCGCGCTCGAGCGCTCGGCGCCCGAGCGCGGCGGCGTGCGGCCGGCGCACGGGGGCTGAGCGGGCGGGCCGGCGCCCGGCCGACGAACCGGCCGGCGCACAGGACAGATGGGGCCGCCGTCGGCAGTCAGCCGGGTGCGACGTCGCCGGCCGGCGGGTTCTCCCGCGCGGCCACGAGCAGGTCGCGGAGGCCCTGCGGGTCGAGATCCGAGAGGCGCTTGAAGCGGACGCAGCTCTTGCCGATGTCAGCGGCGGGCAGCCGCTCCTTGAACGTCTCGGCGACGTAGCGCCCCTCGACGGTGCACACGACGTAGAGCGAGATGTAGCGCCTGTTGCTCGCCAGGCCGACGAC
>CAZEKK010000138.1:0-7340 GCA_964512905.1 uncultured Solirubrobacteraceae bacterium | reverse complement strand
GAACCCCCGCTACCAGCGTGAAAGGCTGGCGTGCTGACCGCTACACCATGGGGGCAGGGATCCGACGATTCTAGATGGGCGCCGCGAGCGGACCCGCCGTCGCCTCGGCGACCGCCGCCGGGACCGCCTCGCTGGTCACGAGGCCGGCCTCGTCCGTGACCGCGTCGGCGATCTCCCACCAGCGTGCCGACCGCCCCGGCGTGTCGATGACCACCGTCACCATCGGCACGCGCCGGCGCAGGCCGAACGGCCGGTCGCCGTGCGGCGCGTGGTCGCCGCTGTAGCCCCAGATGCCGCGCAGCGTCGTGGCCCCGCGGGCGCCCGCCACGCGCAGGCGCCGGACGAACTGCTCGTGCAGCGGCGCGCCGGCGTGGCGGGCCTGCTCGCCCGACCAGACCATGAGCTTCTGCCACCTCGGGCGACCGTGGTCGTCGGCGTCCGGAATCGGGGACGGCGGGGCGAGGAGCACGCCGTCGCGCTTGCACACCTCGGCCCGCTCGAGCATGACCAGCGGCGGATCGGGAAGGCCCTGAAGGCGGGGCAGCGCTCGCGTCGCCGCCGCGGGCGTACCCACCGCGATGGCCACGAGCGGGACGCCGCGGTTTGACCCGAAGAAGCGCGCCCGCCGGCGCTCGCCCCCGACCGTCCCGTCGACGCCCAGAAGCACGGTGGCGCCGTCGAAGCCCGCCTGGCGCAGCGCCGCCACGGTCGCGACGTGTGCCGGTTCGCCAACGGCGGTCTCGTGGCGGCCGAGCCAGGCCGTCAGCTTCACCGCCCGCCCGTCCGCGGGCACGACCGGCGGCGGGCCATCAGCGAGCAGGCGCGTCCGTTCGAGCGTCACCAGGCCGCGCCCGGCGAGCGCCGCGACGCCCGGCAGCGCCGCCTCGATGCGCTCCCGGCGGTCGGCGGCGATGGCGACCACCGGGAGGTCCTCCGACAGCGTGAGCAGGCGGTCGGTGCGCAGGCCGTGCTTGCGACCGAACCCCTCGGCGCCCCGGAGCAGCACGCTGACGGCGATCCCCGCGTCCTCGAAGCCGTCGAGCAGCGCATCGGCGAGCAGGCGCCCGCCGGCCCGCTCGGACTCCCCGAAGTACACCGCCAGGCGCAGCGCCTCGTCGCCGGGCGGCGCGGGCCGGCCCGCGCCGCGCTCTGACGCGTCGCCGCGAGCACCGCCGCCAGCGGGTGCGCCGCCCCGGCCCGAACCGCTCTCCGGCGCGCCGCCCTGGGTTCCGCCGGCGTTCACAGCGCCTCCCCGAGCACCCGGCCGGCTGCGGCCACGGCAAGCCCCGCCCCGAGGCTGCCCGCGAGGGTCAGCCACAGCGCGGCGATGCGGCCGCCCTCGCCCAGGCGTTCGGACTCGAGCATCCAGGTCGAGAAGGTGGTGTAGGAGCCAAGCGCGCCGCTGCCGGCGAGCAGCAGGGCGTGCCCCCCGACGCCGGCGCCGGTGAGCACGCCGAGCGCGAAGGCGCCGGAGAGGTTCACCGCGAGGGTCCCGAACGGAAAGCCCCCGCCGGTGCGGCGCCCGACCGCCCCGTCGAGCGCGAACCGCGCCAGCGCTCCCGCGGCGCCGAGCGCAGCGACGCCCGCCCAGAGCGCGACACCACTCATGCGGCGCTGCGGACGCGGCGGGTCACGGACGACGCACCGAGGACGACGAGGAACCCGGCGGCGATGCTGGTGGCAGCGTAGGCGGCGGCGAGGAGCACGGCGCCCGCGTCGATCATGTCGAGAAGTTCGACCTGGAACGCCGAGAACGTCGTCAGCGCGCCGCACAGCCCAGTGCCGAGGAACGGCCGGCGATAGGTCGACAGCGGCAGGCGCTCCTGCAGCCGGGTGACCGCCCACGCGAGCACGGCGGCGCCGAGCAGGTTCACCACGAACGTCGGCCATGGCCAGGCGTCCGGGGCGACGGGGAAGGCCTCGACGAGCCCCGCCCGCGCGAGCGCGCCCAGCGCGCCGCCGGCGCCGATGGCCGCCAGCAGCCGCGGATCAGGCCGCGACACGTCGGCAGGATGTGCGCACGCGCATCGGCGGACAGCCTATCCCGGCGCCCGGCACGCCGGCGCTACCCTCACGTCCGATGCTCACACGCGCCTCGTCCCTGCTCCTGCGACCGGACCCGCCGTCCTTGGCAAGCGGCATCGCAGCGGCGGTTGGCGCGGTGGCGGCCTCGACCATGCTGATCTATCCGCTGGACGCGCTGGCCCCGGTGCTCTCGCTCGGCGTCGTGTACTTGGTGGCGGTGCTGCTGGTCTCCGCGGTGTGGGGCGCCTGGCTGGGCGCCTTCACCGCGCTCATCAGCGCAGCGGCGTTCAACTTCTTCCACATTCCGCCGACCGGCCAGTTCACGATCGCTGAGAGCGAGAACTGGGTCGGGCTGGGGTTCTTCCTCCTCGCAGCCCTGATCGCCAGCTCGATCGCGGAGATCGCACGGGCGCGCGCGGCGGACGCCGAGCGGCGCCGGCGCGAGGCCGACCTCGCCGCCGAGATGGCCCGCCTGCTCTTGCGTTCCGAGGACATCCGCGAGGCGCTTGCCGAGGTCGCCCACCGGCTCGGCCATGCCCTGGGGCTGCCGTCGGTTGCCATCGAGTTGGGCGCAGTCGAGAGCGACGAGCGGCGCATCGCCTTCGCTCTTCGCGACGGGCCGCGCCAGATCGGAACCGTCCTCGTCCCGGCGAACCTGCCCGAGGAGACCCTGCGGCGCATCCAGGAGCGCGTCATGCCCTCGCTCGAAGCGCTCATGCAGGCAGCGCTCGAGCGCGAGGAGATGTCTGCCGACCTCGTCGAGGCCGCGGCGCTGCGCCACAGCGACGTCGTCAAGACGGCCATTCTGCGGGCGGTCTCGCATGACCTGCGTTCGCCCTTGACCGCGATCCTGGCCTCAGCCGAGGCGCTGCGGTCATCGTCGCTCGAGCCGGACGAGCAGGCCGAGCTGGCCGACGTCGTGGCCAGCGAGGCGGGGCGGCTTGCCCGGGTGATCGACCAGCTTCTGGACCTTTCGCGCCTCGAGGCCGGAGCCGCCGAGCCGCGCCAGGACTGGTGCGCGCTCGACGAGGTCCTCGAGGCGACCGTGCTCCACCTCGGCGCCGAGCCCGGCGCCGTGAAGCTGTCCATCCAGGGAGAGCTCCCGCTGCTGCGGGCCGACGCCGCCCAGCTCGAGCGGGCGTTCGCGAACCTGCTCGACAACGGCCTGCGGCACGGACGCGGGCTGCCGGTCGCCGTACGCGCCCGCGCCCGGGGCGCGCGCGTCGTGGTGCGTGTGACCGACCGCGGCCCGGGGATCCCGTCCGCCCAGCAGAAGCGCATCTTCGAGCCGTTCTACCGGGTCGACGGCGGTGCCGGGGACACCCGCCGGGGCGCGGGCCTGGGCTTGGCGATCGCCAAGGGGTTCCTGGAAGCCAATGGCGCATCGATCGCCGTCGAATCGCTGCCCGACCAGGGCACGACCTTCGTGGTCGAGCTGCCGGTCCCCGCTGGGGCTGCGGCCCACGCCGCCGCCGAACGATCGGCGGCTACGCCGTGACGGGGGTGCGGGTCCTCGTCTGCGATGACGAGCCCCAGATCCTGCGAGCGCTGCGCGTGGTGCTGCGCGACGCGGGCTACGACGTCGACCCCACGACCACCGCCGAGGAGGCGCTCGACGCGGCGGCCCTGCGGTCGCCCGATGCGGCGATCATCGATCTGGTGCTGCCGGGAGCCGACGGGATCGCGGTCTGCACGGGCCTGCGGGCTTGGACCGACATCCCCATCCTGGTCCTGTCCGCCGTGGGCGAGGAGGAGCAGAAGGTCCGCGCCCTGGAGGCCGGCGCCGACGACTACATCACGAAGCCGTTCGGACCCCGCGAACTCGTCGCGCGGCTCGAGGCCGCCCTGCGCCGGGCTGCTCCCGCGCCGGAGGATCCGATCCTGAAGACCGACGAGATCGAGGTCGACGTCGCCGCTCACACGGCGACGGTCGCCGGCGCGCAGGTGCACCTCACGCCGATCGAGTTCAGTCTGCTCAGCACACTGCTGCGCCACCGCGGGCGCCTGATGACCCACCGCTCGCTGCTCACCACGGTGTGGGGTCCTGCGTACGCCGACGACACGCCCACGCTGCGCACCCACATCGCAAACCTGCGCCGCAAGATCGATCCCGATGGGAGCCGGCGGCCCATCCACACCGACCCCGGCATCGGGTACCGGATCGAGTAGCGCGGGCCCCGGAGGCCCCGCGCGCCGGGTCCGCCGCCCTTGACGCGATCTTCACGGCGGACCGCGGAAGGCCCATGGGCGCTTGACGCGCCGCGGTGAAGACTGGGGGCATGGACGTCATCTCCGTCGCACTCGCCCTCGCCGCCTTCGCGGTCTTCTTCCTCGTGCTCGAGGGGCTTGATCGCATATGACGACGCTGCAAGCCATCGCGCTCGCCGTCTCGACCGGCCTCGCCGGCTACCTCTTCTACGCGCTCATCCGCGGGGAGAAGCTGTAGATGAGCGTCAACGGCTGGCTCCAGCTGATCGTCCTGGTGGCGATCCTGACCGCGATCGTCCCCGTCCTGGGCGGCTACATGGCCCGCGTCTTCGAGGGCGAGCCGGTGCTGATCGGGCGCATCCTCGGCCCGATCGAGCGCGGCTTCTACCGGGTCATCGCCGCCGACCCGAAGGCCGGCCAGGACTGGAAGGCCTACGCCCGCAGCGCCCTGTTCTTCAGCATCGCCTCCTGGCTGCTGCTCTACCTGATCCTGCGGACCCAGTCGATCCACCCGTGGAACCCGGAGGGGTTCGGACCGGCGCCCTGGGACGTCACCTTCAACACGACCTCGTCGTTCGTGACGAACACCAACTGGCAGTTCTACGCCGGCGAGACCACGCTCTCCTACTTCAGCCAGATGGCCGGCCTGGCCGTGCAGAACTTCGTCTCGGCGGGCGTCGGCATCGCGGTCGCCGTCGCGCTCATCCGTGCCATCGCCAGCCGCTCGGGAGCGAGCATCGGGAACTTCTGGGTCGACCTCACCCGGGCCGTCCTGTACGTGCTGCTGCCGATCTCGGTGGTGGTCGGGATCTTCCTGATCTCCCAAGGCGCCATCCAGTCCCTCGGCGCCTACGTCGACCTCGAGACGCTGACCGGCGGCAGCCAGACGCTCGCGCTCGGGCCGACGGCCTCCCAGGAGGTCATCAAGGAGCTCGGCACCAACGGCGGCGGCTTCTTCAACGTCAACTCGTCGATGCCGTTCGAGAACCCGTCCGGCCTGACCAACTACGTCGAGATGCTCCTCATCCTCTGCATCCCGGCCGCGCTGACCGCCACCTTCGGGCGGATGGTCGGGCGCCGGCGCCAGGGCTGGCTGCTCTACTGCGTGATGCTCGTCTGGCTGGTGGCGGGCATCGCCATCGTCTACGCCGCCGAGACGCACGGCTCCCCCGCCCAGCACCTGGCCGGCATCGCCGGGGGCAACCTCGAAGGCAAGGAGGTCCGGTTCGGAGAGATCGGCTCCTCGATGTTCGCCGCGATCACGACCGTGACGTCCTGCGGCGCGGTGAACGCGGCGATGGAGTCGCTGACCGGCCTGGGCTCGGCCGTCCCCCTGGCCAACATGGGCACCGGCGAGGTGATCTTCGGCGGAGTCGGCTCCGGCCTGTACGGCATGCTGCTGTTCGTCCTGCTGGCGGTCTTCCTGTCGGGCCTGATGGTCGGGCGCACGCCGGAGTACCTCGGCAAGAAGATCGAGGCCCGCGAGATCAAGTACGTCGCGATCGGAACCCTGTTCATGCCGGTGATGGTGCTGACCGTCACCGCGCTGTCGATCGGCACCAAGTGGGGCAAGCCGTCGATGTTCGCCTCGGGGCCGCAGGGGTTCAGCGAGACCTTCTACGCCTACATGTCCCAGGGGAACAACAACGGGTCGGCGTTCGCCGGGTTCACCGGCTTCGTGCAGCCCAACGCCCCGGGCAACGACGGGTCCTTCGGCATCACGTTCGCCGACCTGCTCGGCGGCCTGACCATGCTGGGCGGGCGCTTCATCCCGATGCTTGCGGCCCTGGCCGTGGCCGGCGCGCTGGTCGGCAAGCGGATCACTCCGCCCGGCCCGGGAACCATGCGCACCGACACGCCGACCTTCGGCCTGCTGCTCATCGGCGCGATCGCCCTGGTGGCCCTCCTGACCTTCGTCCCCGCGCTCCTGCTCGGCCCGATCGTGCAGAGCCTCACCGACCAGCTCTTCTAACCCATGCGCAACGACATCCGCACCGGCATCCTCTCGATCATCGCCTTCACGATCGTCCTCGGCCTGGCCTATCCGCTGGCGCTGACGGGCATCGGGCAGGCCGTGTTCCCCAACGCCGCCAACGGCAGCCGCGTCCAGGCCTCGGGCCGCGACGTCGGCTCCCGGCTGCTCGGCCAGGACTTCACCAAGCCCGTCCTCGGACCGGACGGAAAGCAGGAGATCGACGCCGACGGCAACCCCGTGTTCGAGCCCGACCCGCGCTTCTTCCAGACCCGCCCGTCCGTGACCGGCAACAACCCGGCGGCGACGGCCTTCTCGAACCTCGGCCCCAACAGCAAGGACCTCCGCGACGCGATCGCCGGCTACGCCGACGCCTACGTCGCGCTCGAGCGCCCCTTCACGCCCGGGCTGCGGCGGCGCGACGTCCCGAACGACGCAGCGCAGACCTCCGCCTCCAACGTTGACCCGCACATCTCCAAGCGCAACGCCTCCATTCAGGCCAACCGTGTGGCGAAGGTGCGCGGGCTGCCGCTCGCGCGGGTCCGTGAACTCATCAAGGACGCGACCGACGACCGCTCGCTGCTGCTCCTGGGCGAGCCGGGCGTGAACGTCCTGAAGCTGAACATCTCGATCGACCAGGAGGCCCGCCGATGAGCGACCGCCAGCCCACCTCCATGTTCGAGCCCTCGATTCTCGGGCCGGCGCTGCTCGCCAGCCTGCGCAAGCTCGACCCCCGCGCGATGGTGCGCAATCCGGTCATGTTCGTCGTCGAGGTCGGCGCCCTCTTCACGACCGCCCTGTGGGTCCTGCAGGCGCTGGGCGTCGACACCGGGGCCGGCACTGAGGCGGCGTGGTTCACCTTCGTCGTGGCGTTCTGGCTGTGGCTGACCGTGGTCTTCGGCAACCTCGCCGAGGCCGTGGCCGAGGGCCGGGGCAAGGCCCAGGCCGATGCCCTGCGGTCCATGAGAACCGACATGACCGCCCGCCTGCGAGACGGGTCGGAGCGGCCGGCCGCCGAGCTGGTGCGGGGCGACGTCGTGATCGTCGAGGCCGGGGAGTCGATCCCCGGCGACGGCACGGTGATCGAAGGCATCGCCTCGGTGGACGAGTCGGCCATCACCGGCGAGTCGGCCCC
>CAZEKK010000137.1:4538-7397 GCA_964512905.1 uncultured Solirubrobacteraceae bacterium | reverse complement strand
CGACGAGCACGAGTGCCCGGGGGAGGAGCGCGAACTGGTCCCGTCGCCCCGTGACGTGGCGACGTACGACCTCAAGCCCGAGATGAGCGCCCGCGGTGCCGCCGATGCCTTCATCGGCCGCTGGGAGGCGCACCACCCCGCGTTCGGGATCATCAACTTCGCCAACCCCGACATGGTCGGCCACACCGGCGTCATCCCGGCGGCGGTGGCGGCGATCGAGGCCGTCGACGCGTGCCTGGCCGACGTCGTCGCGACGGTCCACCGCAGCGGCGGGGCCTGCATCGTCACCGCCGATCACGGCAACGCCGACCACATGCTCGAGCCCGACGGCTCGCCGAACACCGCCCACTCGCTCAACCCGGTTCCCCTCGTGGTGACGGTCCCGGGCCTGGCGCTGCGCGGCGGCGGGATTCTCGCCGACGTCGCGCCGACCGCGCTGGCGATGCTCGGCATCCCGCAGCCGCCCGAGATGACGGGCCGCTCGCTGATCGAGCCGGCCTGACGCTCGCCGGCGGCAGCACCGCGCTCGCAGCCGATGCCGTTGCGTGTGCAACCATCTGCGCCATGTCCGCCACCACCGATCCGGCGGCCGGGCGCCTCTCGGACGCCGAGCTTGCCGCCTGGCGCGGGTTCCTGCGCGCTCACGCCGCGCTGATCGGCGCGCTCGACGCCGAGCTGATCGCCTCCCACCACATGCCGCTCAGCTCCTACGACGTCCTCGTCCAGCTCGAGCGCGCCCCCGACCGGGCGCTGCGGATGCGCGACCTGGCCGCGGCGGTCCTGCTCAGCCGCAGCGGGCTGACGCGGCTCGTCGACCGCCTCGAGGCCGATGGTCTCGTCGCGCGCCAGGACTGCGAGGAGGACGCCCGCGGCCAGCTCGCCGTGCTCACCGCGGCCGGCGCCGCCGCCCTGCGCGCCGCGCGGCCGACCCATCTCGCCGGCGTGCGGGCGCGGTTCCTGGCGGCGCTGCAGCCCGGCGACGCCGAGCGGCTCGTGGCGATCTGGGGCCGGATCGCGGACCGGACCGAGACTTGACAGATAGTGACTTAGATTTCATACTTACCAGAGTCATAGTTCTTCGATTTCCGCAGGAGGCCACCATGGCACTGATTCGCTGGGAGCCGGCGCGCGAAATGTCGTCGCTGCAGTCCGAGATGAACCGGCTCTTCTCCACCTTCTTCGACGGCCCGTCCGCCGTGGACGCGCCCGCCGGCACCGGCCTGCGCCGCTGGGTTCCGGCGATGGACCTCGTCGAGACCGACGGCAGCTACGTCCTGAAGGCCGACCTCCCCGGCCTCGCGAAGGACGACGTCAAGGTCGAGCTCAACGAGAACGTCCTCACGGTCTCCGGGGAGCGCAAGGCCGAGCACGAGGATCGCGGCAAGGGCTACCACCGCGTCGAGCGCGCCTACGGCAGCTTCTCGAGGACCCTCACGCTCCCCGAGGGCGTCGACCCCGAGGCGATCCAGGCGTCGTTCGACAAGGGCGTGCTCGAGGTCCGCGTGCCCAAGCCCGCCGAGAAGACGCCCCACCGCGTCGAGATCGCGGTCGGCGACACGCCGATCGAGGGCTCGGCGGCCGAGCGCGGCGCCGGCGACGCCGCCGCATAGCCGCGCCGCTCCCTCCAGCCGGACCGCGGGCCCGCCGTCGTGCGGGCCCGCCGTCGTGGGGCAGGCCGCCGCACGGGCCGCGGCCGTTCGCACCCGCGCCGCGCCTAGACTCCCTCGCCGTGCCGTCCGGCTTCGAGATCCACGCCCGTGACGCGGCCTCGCGGGCGCGGACCGGCACGCTCCGGCTCCCGCACGGCACGGTGCGGACGCCGGCCTTCGTCCCGCTGGCGACGAAGGCCACGGTCAAGGCGCTCGAGCCGCGCGACGTGGCCGCGCTCGGCTACGACATGGTGCTCGGCAACACGTTCCATCTCATGCTCGCGCCCGGCCACGACCTCGTGGCGCGCCTCGGCGGGCTGCACGAGTTCATGCGCTGGCCGGGCCCGATCATCACCGACTCGGGGGGCTTCCAAGTCTTCTCGATGGGCCACGGGACGGTCGCCGACGAGATCAAGGGCCGCGCCCCGCAGGGGTCGGAGCGGCGGGGGGCGATCCTCGCAATCGACGAGGACGGGGTCCGCTTCCGCTCCTACGTCGACGGGAGCGAGGCGTTCCTGTCGCCGGAGGCCTCGCTGGCCGTCCAGGCCGCCCTGGGCTCGGACATCGCGGTCGCCTTCGACGAGTGCACGCCGTTTCACGTCAGCCGCGACTACACGGCGACGTCGACCGAGCGCACGCACCGCTGGCTGGAGCGCTGCGTGCGCTGGCACGGCGACCACGCGCCCGCCGGGCAGATGCTCTTCGGGGTCGTCCAGGGCGGCGTCTTCGAGGACCTTCGCCGCGCCTCCGCGCAGGCCGTGGCCGCGAGCGGCTGCGGCGGCATCGCGATCGGCGGCACCCTGGGCGAGGACAAGCCGCAGATGTACGAGGTGGTCTCCTGGGCCGTGGACGAGCTGCCGGAGGCGGCCCCGCGCCACCTGCTCGGCATCGGGGAGGTCGACGACCTGATCCGCGGCGTCGAATTGGGCATCGACACCTTCGACTGCGCCATGCCGACGCGGCTCGGCCGGCATGGCATGGCGCTCGTGCCCGATCCGGAGCACCGCTGGCGCGTCGACCTCACCCAGTCGCGGTGGCGCGAATCCGACGCGCCGATCCTCGACGGCTGCCCGTGCCCGGCCTGCGCGGCCGGCTTCTCGCGCGGCTACCTGCGCTACCTGGTGCGACAGCGGGAGCTGACGGGGCTGCGCCTGCTCACGCTGCACAACCTGGCGTTCCTGGCCCGCCTGATGACGCGCCTGCGGGCCGC
>CAZEKK010000137.1:0-4438 GCA_964512905.1 uncultured Solirubrobacteraceae bacterium | reverse complement strand
CGCCGCTCAGCGCGTGTTCTCGTTGACGAGGTCCTGCAGGGCGTCGATCGCCTTCTGGGCGTCGCGGTAGACCACCCGGCGCAGGCTCGGGTCGCTGTTGAGCTGGCTGGCGACCGCGACGGCGCCGACGCCGACGAGGGCGGCGAGGATCAGCAGGACGACCGCGATGCGCCCGGCGCGGCCCTTGCGGCGCGGCCGACCGGCGGCCCGGTCCGACGCCCGCGCGGGGACCGGCGCCTCGGGCTGGGGCTCGACCACCCGGCGGGGCTGGCGGGGCTGGCGCGGCTGGCGGGAGCCCGCGACGGCTGCACCCGCGGCGGCCCCGGCGGCGGCGCCGAGCATGTTCGTGGCGCCGGTCTCGTCGTCCGGGTGCACGAGGCGCGTCGCGGCGGTGCCGGCGTCGGCGCCCGGCTCGAGGCCCGGCGGATCGATCCCGCGGGCGCCGTTGCGCAGGGCGTCGGCCATCGCCAGCGCGTCCGGGTAGCGGGCACCGGGGTCGATGGCGATCGCCCGGGCGACGGCGTGCGCCAGGGACGGGGCAATGCCCGGGACGAGGTCGTCGAGCGGCACCGGGAGCTCGCGCTGCTGCATGAGCGCCAGTTCGCTCAGCGAACTGGCCTCGTACGGGAGCCGGCCGCTCAGGAGCTGGTAGGTGACGACGCCGAGCGAGTAGATGTCCGAGGCCGGGCCGGCCTCCTCGCCGCGGGCCTGCTCGGGGGCGAGGTACGCCGCGGTCCCGAGCACCGAGCCGACCTGGGTGATGCTCGACTGCTCGGTTGCCTTGGCGATCCCGAAGTCCGCGAGCTTCACGGTCCCGTCGCGTGAGACGAGGAGGTTGCCGGGCTTGACGTCGCGGTGCACGACGCCGTTGCGGTGCGCGTACTCGAGGCCCTTGCACGCCTGCTCGATGACGTAGAGCGCGTCGTCGACCTCGAGGTGGCCCCGGTCGCGCAGGAGCTGGGCGCAGGAGCGGCCGTCGACGTACTCCATGACGATGTAGTGGCGGTCCGAGGCCTCGTCGAGGCCCGAGTCGAACACCTGGACGACGTTGGGGTGCACCAGGCGGGCGGCGGCCAGGGCTTCGCGCTGGAAGCGCGAGACGAAGGTCGGGTCCTCGGCGAGGTGCTCGGCGAGCAGCTTGACCGCCACCTCGCGCTCCAGGCGGGTGTCCATGGCCAGCTGCACCGTCGACATGCCGCCGAGGCCCAGGCGCCGCTCGAGCCGGTAGCGGCCGGCGATGAGGTCGGGCAGGTCGCTCATGGCGTGCTGCCGTCCGGCGAGATCCCGCCGGTGTCGCTCGTGTCGGTGGGCTGGGTCGGCTGGGTGGGCTCGGTGGGCTGGGTGGGCTCGGTGGGCTGGGTCGGCTCGGTGGGCTGGGTCGGCTCGGTCGGCGTCGTGTCCGTCGTCACCGTCGTCTCGGTCGGCGCCGTCGTCGCGGTCGTGGCCGTCGTGTCGGTCCGGGCGGTCGTCGTGGGGCGGCACGCCACCTGGGCGCGGATCGCGAGGTTCGCCAGGCCTTCCTGGAGGGTGGCCTGCAGCTCCGTGTCGACCTCGGGCGGCAGGGCGGCAGCGCGGTCCTGGGCCGCCTGGACTTCGCGCCGCGCCCGCCGGCAGTCCTGCTCGTCGATGCCGCTGCGCACGCCGTCGAGGTTGGCGTTGATGGCGTTGGCGTCGTCCTGCGGGATCAGCTGGTTGCGGTCGCCGCAGGCGACCAGGCCGGCGGCGCCGGCGCCGAGCGCGGCTGCGAGCAGGAGGGGGAGGAGCTTGCGCATGGGCAGGAGTGCCGGAGCCTACTGGCCGTAGGCGAGGCGCTCGGCCAGTGACTCGGGCAGGCGCGCGGCGCGGATCGCCGCGGCGGCGCCGGCGATGTCGTACGGCACCCGGCGGAACGCTGCGGTCCAGGTGCCGGGGTCGAGCAGCAGCCAGGCGGCCCGCGGGTCGCCGTCGCGCGGCTGCCCGACGCTGCCGGGGTTGATGAGCCATTCGCCGGTGGCGAGGTCGAGTTCGGTGCCGGCGTCGCAGGTCGTCCCGGTGGCCGGCTCACCCTCCTGGCGCCAGAAGGCGAGCGCGACGTGGGAGTGTCCGATGAAGCACACGCGGTCCTCCTGGGCGTCGAGGCACAGCTCGGCCAGCAGGGTCGAGAGGACGTACTCCCAGACCGGGTCGCGCGGGCTGGCGTGGAAGAGGCCGACGCCGTCGAGGCGTCGCGCCGGCTCCAGCGTGCGCAGGAACGCCAGCGGCTCGGCGGTCATCACCTCCTGCGTCCACTGTGCCGCCATCGCGGCACCCGGAGAGAACTCGGTCAGCGGCAGGTCGCCGCGGACGGCGAGGTCGTGGTTGCCGACCAGGCACAGGTCGGCGTGCGCCATCACGATCTCCACGCAGGCGTCCGGTTCGGCGCCGTAGCCGACGAGGTCGCCCAGGCACCAGATCTCCTCGGCGCCGGACGCCGTGACGTCGGCCATGACGGCCTCGAGGGCGTGCCGGTTGCCGTGGATGTCGGACAGGATCGCGATGGTCATTGTGCGTACAGTGGCGCCGTGGCCCGCGGACGCCTGCGCCTGCCCCTTGCGCTCCTGGCCGCCGCGGCGGCTGCGGAGGGGGCGCGGCTGCTCGTTCGTCCGCGCGGCGGGGTCGTCGCCCCGGTGCCGGTGGCCGTCGAATCGTATTTCAGCGCCGCCGAACTGGAGCGCGCGCGGGCCTTCCGGCGGCCCCAGCTCGCGCTCCACGGCGCCCGGCTCGCCATCGAGGCTACCGTGCTCGGAGCGCTGGTGCTCCGCCCGCCGGCGCTGCTGCGCCGCCCGCGGCGCCGCCCCGTGCTGGCCGGCGCCGCCGTCGCAGGCGCGCTCTCGGCGGGCCTGGCGACGGTCACGCTCCCGCTCGCGGCGGCGGCGCGCCAGCGCTCGCTCGCGGCGGGATTGGCGACGCAGCCGTGGGGCGGCTGGGCCGCCGACGTCGTGAAGGCAACGGCCATCTCCGCTGGGCTCACGGGGGCCGGAGCCGGGGCCGTCCTCGCCCTCGCCGGTCGCTGGCCGGACCGCTGGTGGGCGCCGGCGGCGGCGCTGGCCGTCGGGGCGGGGGCCGTGGGCGTGACGGTCGCGCCGGTCGTCCTCGATCCGGTGTTCAACCGCTTCGACCCCCTTCCGGACGGCCCGGCGCGGCAGGACGTGCTGGCGCTTGCGGCGCAGGCCGGGGTGGACGTCGGGGAGGTCTACGCCGTGGACGCGAGCCGGCGGACCAGCGCCGCCAACGCCTACGTCACCGGCCTGGGGGCGACGAAGCGCATCGTGCTTTACGACACGCTGCTCGAGCACTTCACGCGCGACGAGGTCCGCCTCGTCGTCGCCCACGAACTCGCCCACGTGCGCCACCGCGACCTGCTGCGCGGCCTCCTGTTCGGAGCCTTGGTGGCGCCGGCCGCGGCGCTGGCGGCACAGGCCGTCGCCGAGCGCGTGCAGAGGGGCGGGGTGCCACCGGCGCCGGGCCCCGCGCAGGTGCCCGCGCTTGCCGCGGGCTTCGCGCTCGCGGCCACGGTGGCTGGCCCCGCCTCCAACCGCCTCTCCCGCCGCGTCGAGGCCCGGGCCGACACGGCTGCGCTCGCGCTCACCGGGGCGCCGGAGCCGTTCATCGCCTTCGAGCGGCGGATCGCCCTGCGCAACCTCGCCGACCCCGATCCGCCGCGGTGGCTGACCGCGCTGCTGGCCACGCACCCGCCGGTGATCGAGCGGATCGGCGTCGGCGTGGCCTGGCAGCGCGGCGCCCGGCCGGCCCGGTAGGGCTACGCCTGCGCGGCCCGGAAGTCCGCTGTGGCCGCGCGGACCAGCCCCACGAGTTCGGGTCCGGCCTTCGCCGTCGACCCGCAGTCGAAGGGCGGCTCGGGGTCGTACTCGAGCACGAGCTGGATCGCCTTGGCGAACTCCTCGCCGGCGATCCGGGCAGCCAGCCACAGTCCCATGTCGATCCCGGCGGAAACGCCCGCCGACGTGACGACCTTGCCCTCCGCGACGACGCGCTCGTCGGTCGGGATCGCGCCGAACGCCGCCAGGTTCTCGAGTTCGAGCCAGTGCGAGGTTGCGCGCAGGCCGTCGAGGATGCCGGCGGCGCCGAGGAGCAGCGAGCCGGTGCAGACCGAGGTCGTCCAGGTCGACGTCGCGTGTGCGGTCCGCAGCCAGCGCAGGAGGCGCTCGTCGCCGAGCAGGTCGCGGGTGCCCGTCCCGCCCGGCACGAGAACCAGGTCGGGGGCGGGCACGTCCTCGAAAGCGGCGTCGGCCACGACGGCGATCTGGCCGCTCTCCGGCGTCATCGGGCCGGGCTCCGCGGCGATCCAGTGCACGCGGGCGCCGGGCAGGCGCGAGAGGACCTCGTAGGGGCCGACCGCGTCGAGAACGGTGTAGCCGGGGTAGAGGGGGATGGCGATGTCCATGGGGCTCCGTTCGGT
>CAZEKK010000136.1:0-7480 GCA_964512905.1 uncultured Solirubrobacteraceae bacterium | reverse complement strand
GAGCTCGCCGAAGCGCAGCGAGTCCAGCACCGCGATCGGCCGGGCGCCGACCGCGAAGACGTCGCGCAGGATGCCGCCGACGCCCGTCGCGGCGCCCTGGAACGGCTCGACGGCGCTCGGGTGGTTGTGCGACTCCACCTTGAAGGCGATCGCCAGGCCCCCGCCGACGTCGACCGCCCCGGCGTTCTCGCCGGGACCCATCAGCACCGCCGGACCCTCGGTCGGCAGCCGCCGCAGCAGCTTCTTGGAGTGCTTGTAGGAGCAGTGCTCGCTCCACAGCAGCGAGAACATCGCCAGTTCGACGCCGTTGGGCGGGCGGCCGAGCTTGTCGCAGATCAGCTCGTGCTCGGCGTCGGTGAGGCCGAGCTCGCGCCAGGGCGCGCTGCGGGCCGGCGGTGCGGAGGCCTCAGGCGGCACCGGCAGCCAGGCGTTCGCGCGCGGACAGGAAGAACCGCAGGCCGTCGTCGGAGCCGGTGAGCGGATCGACGGCGTGCTCGGGATGGGGCATGAGGCCGGCGACGTTCCCGGCCGCGTTCACCACGCCGGCGATGTCGCGGGCCGAGCCGTTGGGGTTCTGGCCCGGCGCGTAGCGGACCAGGACCTGCCCGTCGGCCTCGAGCCGGTCGAGCGTCTCCTCGGGGGCGACGTAGCGCCCCTCGCCGTGCTTGACCGGGATCGACAGGCGCTCGCCGCGCGTTGCCGCGTTCGACCACGCCGAGGTGTCGTTCTCCACGACCAGGTCGAGCTGGCGGCAGACGAACCGCCGGCCGGCGTTCGGGAGCAGGGCCCCGGGGAGCAGGCCCGCCTCGCAGAGGACCTGGAACCCGTTGCAGATCCCGAAGACCGGCCCGCCGTCGGCCGCGAAGGCGGCAACCGACTCCATCACCGGCGAGAACCGGGCGATCGCCCCGGCACGGAGGTAGTCGCCGTAGGAGAACCCGCCGGGCACGATCACCGCGTCGACGCCGTGCAGGTCGCGGTCGGCGTGCCAGAGCAGCTCGGCGTCGCCGGCGCGCTGCGCGGCGAGCACGGCGTCGATCTCGTCGCAGGAGCCCGGGAACCGGATGACGCCGAACGTCACGGCGCGGCGGGAGCGGCGCCCTGCGGCGCGTCGACGATCTCGTAGTCCTCGATGAGGGGGTTGGCCAGCAGGCGCTCGCACATGGCCGGCAGCTGCGAGGGATCCTCGACGTCGAGCTCGATCAGCCGCCCGACGTGGACGTTCGCCACCCCCGCGAAGCCGAGCGCCGGCAGCGCCCGCTCGACGGCCTGGCCCTGGGGGTCCAGGATCCCGGCCTTCGGCCGCACGAGCACCCGGGCGCGCACGGTCAGGCCGGCTCCGGCTCCGTGCGCTGCGTCCACGCCGCGAACGGCTCGCCGGCGATGCGCTCGTAGGCCTGGCGGTACTTCTCGCTGGTCTTGGCGACGACGTCGTCTGGAATGGCGGGCGCCGGGGGATTGCGGTCCCACCCGGTCGACGACGCCCAGTCGCGGACGTACTGCTTGTCGAAGCTCGGCTGCCCGCGGCCGACCTCGTAGCGGTCGGCCGGCCAGAACCGCGACGAGTCCGGCGTGAGCACCTCGTCGCCGAGCGTCAGCGTGCCGTCGGCGTCCAGGCCGAACTCGAACTTCGTGTCGGCGAGGATGATCCCCTGCCCGCGGGCGTGCTCGGCCCCGGCGGCGTACAGCGCGATCGAGACGTCGCGCAGGCGCTCCACGAGGCCGCGGTCGCCGACGATCTCGGCGGCGCGGTCCAATGAGACGTTCTCGTCGTGGTCGCCCTGCTGCGCCTTTGTGGCCGGCGTGAAGATCGGCTCCGGGAGCTGATCGGACTCCTGCAGCCCGCCCGGCAGCGCGATCCCGCAGACGGCGCCGTCGGCTTGGTACTCCTTCCAGCCCGACCCGGTGATGTACCCGCGCACGACGCACTCGACCGGGAGCATGGTCAGCTTCTTGACCGCGAGCGCCCGTCCGCGCACCTCGGCGGGAACGCCCTCGGTCGCGGAGATGAGGTGGTTGGGGACGATCTCGCCGGTCCGCTCGAACCAGAAGACCGACAGGCCGGTCAGCACCGCGCCCTTGTCCGGGATCGGCGTCGGATGGACGACGTCGTAGGTCGAGATGCGGTCCGAGGCGACCATGAGCAGCCGGTCGCCGAGGTCGTAGATCTCGCGGACCTTCCCGGACTGGACGAGCGGAAGGTCGGCGACAGCGGTCACGCGGGCGATGCTAGCAACGGGATCGGCGCGGCTCCTGGCCCGCCGGCGCCCGCCGCGGCACGGCCGGCTCGAGAGCCCGCGCGGCCCTCCGCGCGGACGCCGGATCGATCGCTCAGGCCCCGGCGACGGTCAGGTCATAGTCGGCGTCGAGCTGGTCGACCTCGGCGTCGATGTAGGCGACGGCGAGGATCGTGCGCGGGCTCGCGCTGGTGTTGCGGAACGTGATGGTGTCCGCCGCGGTGCCGTTGCGATCCGAGGTGGCGAGCAGGCCGGCCCGGCCGTAGACGCTCGTCGCGGACCCGCGGTAGAGCTGCAGGTCGGCGTCGCCGGAGCGCGGCGCGACCGTCGCCGTGATCCGACCGCCGGCGGGCACGATCACCCGGTAGACGTCGGCCGGATCCTCCCACTGGTCCAGGCTGGCGCGGAACCGCACCGGCGCCGCACCGGGCGTCCAGATCGGCGGATGGGTCGCGACGTAGGCGCCGTTCACCCACCCGGCGTCGTCGTTGGGCTCGCCGGGGTCGGCCGGCGGGACCCGTGAGCGCAGCGCCGCCCGCACGTCGGCGAGTCCGTAGCCGAACCGCGGCTCCCAGCCTCCCGGGCCGAGATCGCGGGCCGAATAGCGCATCACGTCGAAGAGCTGCGTCGTGGTGAGGCCCGGGCGGGCGGCGCGGACCCACGCCGCGGCGGCGGCCACGATCGGGGCGGCGAAGCTGGTCCCGTCCATCTCCGTGTAGCCGTCGCGGCGACCGTCGTCGCCGTCGAAGGTGCGCGGCACGCCGACGAGGACGCCCTCGCCGGGCGCCGAGATGTCGATGCCGTCGTTCTCGTTCGAGAAGTACGACGAGCGCAAACGCCGGTCCACCGCCGCCGCGGTGAGGACGTGCGGGTCGCCGGCGGGATGCTCGACCGGGTTGCCCTCCTCGAACTCGTTGCCGGCCGCAGCCACGAGCAGGGTGCCGTTCGCGAACGCCTTCGTCTGGGCGATGCGCTCGGCGAAGCTCTCGCCGCCGCCGTAGCTGAGGTTCGCGACGGCGGCGCGCTCGGCCACGATCGCGTCGAACGCGCTGACGATGCCCGCGGTCGTGAGCGGCTGGGTGTGGAGCGAAACCCGCATCCCCGGCCAGATGCCGACGATCCCGCGACCGTTGTCGGGTGCGGCGGCCGCGGTGGTCACGGCCGTGCCGTGCTCCTCGCCGACCCGGCTTGGGCGGTCGCGCTTGATGTTCGATCCGCGCACGTCGGGATGGCGGCCGTCGACCTGGCTGTCGATCACGGCGAGCAGCGGACTGGCGGGCGTGACCGGCGGACGGACGAGCGCGCCCCGCACGACGGCGCGCAGCCACCACTGCTTCCCGGTCAGCGGGTCGGCGGGCAGGCCGGCCGCGGCGGGGAACGCCCGCCACGGGTTGGCCCGCTGGCCGGCCCGCGCGCGCCCGAGGCGCCCGTCGGGCTCGGCGAACGTCAGGCGGCCGGCGGCCCGCAGCGCCTGCGCGAACGCCCGGGCGCGAGCGCGGGCGACCAGGTAGACGCCCGCGCCCCGCAGCAGGCTGCGCGCGCCGAAGCGGGCGGCCAGGCGTGCGCTGGCCGGACCGGGACGCCCGCCGACGATCCACGCCGGGGCGCCCGACGCAGCGGCTGCGGCGGGACTGGGCAGGGACAGCGGCGGGGCCGGCGGCAGCCCGCCCTTCGGCGCGGGCGCGGCGTGGGCGGTCGCGGGGCCGGCCAGCATGACCGCCACGACGAGCCCGGCCCCGGCGGCACGAATCCGTTCTGCCATGGCCGCGAGGCTACCCGGTCGGCCGCCGCGCCGGCGCAGGTGCCGGGGCGGCGACGCCCGGACGGATGCTCCGGCGCGGGGGCGCGCCCGTCATCGCGCGACCCGGGCCGGCAGCACGAAGTCGTAGCGGCGGCGCAGCAGCCGCGTCCGCAGGAACCGGTCCAGGCGGCGCAGGCGCAGGAAGAGCTCGAGCTGGCGGGCGTCCTCGCGGTAGTAGTCGGCCACCTCGGCGGGGGTCACGGGCGCGGCGTCGCCGATCTCGCCGGCATGCGCGGCCAGCCACGCGTTCACGGTCGCCAGACCCGCGGGAATCCGGTCGGGCCGTCCTTCCTTCTGGAAGTTGCCGAGGAGGTCGATCGCCACCCGGCGCGGCACGAAGTAGTCGTCGAGGTACTCCTCGACGGCCCGCGCGCGGCGGTAGTGGGCGCGCAGGCCCGGCGGCACCGCCGACAGGAAGACCTCGACGTCGATGAGGTAGGCGCCCCCGCGGCGGCGCATGAAGGGCGTGCCGACGTCGAACAGCGCCCCGCCGTCCGCCGCGGGGCCGCCGGGGCCGAAGTGCCAGTTGGACAGCTGCGCGTCGAGGCCGACCTCGACGCCGTCGGCTCGGTCGCGGCTGTCGCGCCACACCGCGAGCACGGCGTCCAGCACGCGCTGCACCGCGCGGCGCACCGTCTCGTCGTCGCCCTCGCGCAGCAGGGTGTTCCCGAGCCCGTCGACGGTCAGGCGCGGCTGGAGCAGGTAGACGACCGGCGCCCGGCCGTGCGCCTGCATGGCCAGCGTCGCGCTCGGCACGACCGTGACGCCGGCGGCGCGGATGCGGCCGACGTAGTCCTCGATGAGCGCCGCGTGGGCCTCGGCCCCCGCCATCGCGGTGAAGCCGGACATCCGCTTGCAGACCCAGCCGGGCAGAGCCCGCAGCGTGAGCGCCGCCGACACCTCCCCGGACCCCAGGACCTCGCACGTCCCGCCAGCCTCGGGCCGGCGGCAGTCCAGCCCGGCTTCGAACGCCGCCAGGACCTCGGGCGCCTCGGCGGGCAGGCCGTCCGTCACGCCCCCGCCCCCGCCCCGGCGCACGACGCCACCGCGGCCTCGAGGCGTTCGAGGGCGAGGTCCGCGTCGGCGTCTGCGAGCAGCAGCCCGGGCTTGAACTGGAGCACCGACCGGTCGAAGCCGGCGAACATCGCCCACAGGCCGCGCTCGTGCAGCGCCTTGGTCATGAGCATCCCGCCCTGCGGATGGGCGAAGCGCAGGCCGATCACGAGGCCCGACTGGCGCACCTCGACGAGCCACTCCGGATGCGCGGCCCGCACCGCCTCCAAGCCGTCCGCGAAGCGCGCCGCCAGGGCCGCGACCCGCTCGCGCGTCGAGGCGCGCGTGGAGATCGCCAGCACGGCCCGGGCGACCCGGCAGCCCACCTCGGCCCCGCCGAACGTCGAGATGTGCGCCCAGCCGTCCTCGTGCAGCCAGCCGGCGGCCCGCTCGGAGATCACGGCGGCGGCGATCGGGTAGACCCCGCCCGACAGCCCCTTGCCGGTGACGAGGATGTCGGGCTCGACGCCGTGGGCCTCGATCGCCCATAGGGGCCCGGTGCGGCCCAGGCCGGTCTGGACCTCGTCGGCGACGAAGAGCGTGCCGTGGCGCTCGCAGAGCGCCTTGACCGCGGCGAGGTAGCCCGGCGGCGGCACCGGGAAGCCCGACGTCGCCGGGATGGTCTCCACGATCACCGCCGCCGCGTCGCCGTCGGCGAGCGCTGCCGCCATCGCGTCGATGTCGGCGAACGGGACGTGCGTGAACTCCTCCTCGCGGCCCGCCGAGTGGAAGAACCGCGCCGCGTGCTCGTCGCCGGCGGCGAGGGCGAGCCCGGTGTGCCCGTGGTAGCCGGCGCGCAGCGACACGATCCGCCGGCGGCCGGTGGCGTGACGGGCGGTCTTCAGGGCGACGTCGATCGCCTCCCCGCCGCCGGAGGCGAAGACCGAGTAGGTGAGATCGCCGGGCGTGAGCCGGGCGAGCTCCTCTGCCAGGGCCGCACGCTCGACGCTCGGGAAGTGGTGGTTGCCGATGTCGAGCGTCTCGAGCGCCTCGGTGAGCGCAGTGACGATCTCGGGGTTGCGGTGGCCGAGGTTGAAGACCCCGCCGTTGAGGTGGAAGTCGAGCAGCTCGCGCCCGTCGAGGTCCCACATCCGGTAGCCAGCGCGCCGGCCGATGACGATCTCCATGCCGAGCGCCCGCAGCAGCTCGACGCGGTTGGGGCAGACATGCCGCGCCGCCTGGTCGAGAACGTCGGCCTTCGCTGGTGCCACGGTCGTCAGCTTCTCACGCGGGCGCCCCGCCGGGCGCCCCGGCCTCGGCGCCGTTCTCAGCCGTCGTCATCGAGCCCGGCCGCGCCGAGCCGCTCGCGGGCGCGGCGCACCTCGACCCGCGCCGACTCCAGGGCGGCGAGGGCGGCGTCGAGCGGATCGGGGCCGTCCGGCGCCGCCGCGTTCGCGCCGTCCGCCAGCCCGTCGGGGGCGGCGGCGCGCAGCCGTGCCGCCGCCTCGGCGAGACGCTGCGCCGGGTCGGTGTCGGGCCGTCCGGGCACGGTGCGAGCGTGACGGGCGGCGCGGACGGACCGTCGGCGCCGACGGTCGGCCGGCCGCGGCGTGCCCCCTCAGGCGATCGCGCCGAGCCGCTCGAAGATCGTGTCCGCGAAGCGCACGTGCCAGCGGTCGTCGAAGATCGCCTCGAGGTCGAGGCCCGCAGCCGCCTCCTCGGCGGCGAGCAGGTCGCGCAGCGCCGTGCCGGTGTCCCAGGCCCGCTGCGCCGCCTCCTGCACGATCCGGTAGGCGGCGTCGCGCTCCATCCCGTCCGCGACGAGGGCGAGCAGCGCGCGCTGCGAGAAGAGCGCCCCCGATGTGGCGTCGAGGTTGGCCCGCATCCGGTCGGCGTGCACGACCATCCCGCGGATGACGCGCAGCGCGAGGTGCTGGACGTAGTCGAGCAGGATCGTCGAGTCGGGCAGGATCACCCGCTCCACGCTCGAGTGCGAGATGTCGCGCTCGTGCCAGAGCGCAACGTTCTCGACCGCCGCCTGGGCGTTGCCGCGCAGCACGCGGGCGAGGCCGGCGATCCGCTCCGTCGTGATCGGGTTGCGCTTGTGGGGCATCGCGCTCGAGCCCTTCTGCCCGGCGCGGAAGGGCTCCTCGACCTCGCGGACCTCGGTGCGCTGGAGGTGGCGGATCTCGGTGGCGAACCGCTCGAGGCCGGCGCCGGCAAGGGCGATCGCCTGGAGCAGTTCGGCATGGCGGTCGCGGGCGACGACCTGCGTCGACACCGGCTCGCCGGCGAGACCGAGCGCGTGCAGCAGCCGGGCCTCGAACTCCGGGCCGTTGGCCGCGTAGGTCCCGACCGCGCCCGACACGGCGCCCACCGACGCCTGGGCGAAGGCACGCTCCAGCCGGGCCGCGTTTTCCGGCAGGTCGCGCCGCCAGTCGTAGGCGAA
>CAZEKK010000135.1:0-7522 GCA_964512905.1 uncultured Solirubrobacteraceae bacterium | reverse complement strand
GATCTCCGCGCTGACGCCCGCGCGCACCGGCAGCATCCGCTTCGCCGGCGACGACATCACGACGAAGCCGCCGCAGGACATCGTCGGGATGGGCATCGCCCAGTCGCCGGAGGGCCGCCACTGCTTCCCGCGCATGACCGTCCGCGAGAACCTCGACCTCGGCGCCTACCTGCGCCGCGATCGCGAGGCGATCGGCGCGGACATGGACCGGGTGTTCGACCTGTTCCCGCGCCTGAAGGAGCGCGAGAAGCAGAAGGCCGGGACGATGTCCGGCGGCGAGCAGCAGATGCTGGCGATGGGGCGGGCGCTCATGGGCCGGCCGCGCCTGCTGCTGCTCGACGAGCCGTCGATGGGCATCGCGCCGGTGCTCGTGGACCGCATCTACGAGACGATCCAGCAGATCAACCGGGAGGGCATGACGATCCTGCTCGTCGAGCAGAACGCCAACTACGCGCTCGACGTCTCCAGCCGGGGGTACGTGCTCGCGACCGGCGTGGTCGAGCTGGCGGACACCTCCGCGGTGCTGCGCGACGACCCCAACGTCCAGAAGGCCTACCTCGGCACATGACGATCATCGCTCTCCTTGGCGCGACGGCGCTCTACCTGTTCCTCCTGTGGCTGGCGTGTGCGATCGCCGCGGCGTGGCTGTCCGACCGCAAGGGCTACGGCGAGAAGCCGGGCCTGGCCAGCGGCCTGCTGCTGACGGTGATCGGCGTCGCGGCGTGGCTCGTGTGGCCGGCGAAGCCGGACTCGGCGTGGAAGACGGAGGGCATCGTGCCCAAGCGGGCAAAGAAGGTGGTGCGAAGCTGAGCGCAGCCTCAGCGGAGCCCGAGCGCGGGCGCGCCCCGGCCCGCGCGGGGCTCGTGCTCGCCGCGCTGATCCTGGCCGCGGCGGTCGCGAACCTCAACCTGGCCGTCGCCAACGTCGCCCTGCCGGACATCGGCAAGGCCTTCGACGCCTCCCAGACGCAGCTCAACCTCGTTGCCGTCGGCTACTCGCTCGGCCTGGCGGCCTCGGTGCTCTACCTCGGCGCGGTCGGGGACCGCCACGGGCGCAAGCTGATGCTCGTCGGCGGCGTGCTGCTCTCGATCCCGGCGTGCCTGCTGGCGGCCTTCGCGCCGTCGGTCGAGGTCCTGGTGGGCGCACGGCTGCTTGGCGGCCTCTCGGCCGGCATGGCGTTCCCGACGACGCTCGCCCTCATCACCGCGCTGTGGTCGGGTCCGCAGCGCACGCGGTCGATCGCGCTGTGGTCGGCGCTCGGCGGGGCGATCTCGTCGCTGGGGCCGCTGCTCTCGGGCCTGCTGCTCGAGCAGTTCGACTGGGGCTCGGTCTTCCTCGTGACCCTGCCGCTCGCCGCCGTGGCGCTCGTGATGGCGCTGAAGTTCGTTCCCAGCCACGTCAACGAGACCAGCGATCCGGTCGACAACCTCGGCGGGATCCTGTCGGTGGTGCTCGTGGCCTCGCTCGTGCTGGCGATCAACTTCGCCCCGGTGCCGGATCGCGGCACGGTCGCGATCGGCCTGGCGGCGGTGGCGCTCGCCGCGGGCGCGGGATTCGTGATCCGTCAGCGGCGGGCCGCGGTCCCCCTCTACGACCTCGACGTCGCGGGCCGGCGCATCTTCTGGGTCGCAGCCTGCGCGGGCATCATCGTCTTCGGCTCGCTGATGGCCGCGATGTTCATAGGCCAGCAGTTCCTCCAGAACGTCCTCGGGTACTCCACGCTGGACGCCGGCCTGGCGATCCTGCCCGCCGCGGTCGCGATGATCATCGCCGCGCCGCGGTCCGCCAAGCTCGTCGAAGCGCGGGGCGCCCGCTTCACCCTGCTGCTGGGCTACGTCTTCTGCTTCCTGGGCTTCCTCACGATGCTGCTGCTGTGGAAGGAAGGGATCCCGTACTGGAAGGTCGGGCTCGCCTATGCCTTCGTGGGCCTCGGCGTGGGGCTCGCGGGCACGCCGGCCTCGCACTCCCTGACGGGTTCGGTCCCGGTCACGCGGGCCGGCATGGCCTCGGGCACCGCCGATCTGCAGCGCGACCTCGGCGGCGCGATCATGCAGTCGGTTCTCGGTGCGCTGCTGACGGCGGGCTACGCGGCGTCGTTTGCGAAGGACATCGCTGCCTCTCCGGACGCCAGCAAGGTCAGCGCCGACGTGCAGGCGCAGCTGACGAAGTCCTTCTCCAGCGCCGAGCAGACCGCGCAGCAGTACCCGCAGTACGCCAAGCAGATCACCGCCGCGGCCAAGCAGTCGTTCATCGACGGGCAGGACCTGGCCTACCTCGCCGGACTGGTCGCCATCCTGCTCGGCGCCGCCCTGGTGGCGCTGCGCTTCCCCCGCCGGACGGAGGAGGATCGCCTGCTGGCGGACTACGCCGCCCAGGACCGTGCGGCGGGCGCAGGCCCGGGGCCTGCGGACGCGCCCGGGTAGGCGCGCCCGCCGGCCCCCGACGGCGGCGCTACGCGTCCGGCTCGGCCTCGGCCTCGGCGGCGGCGACGGCGCCGATCGCGACGAGGTCCTCGGGGTGCAGCCATTCGGCCGCGATGCCCTGGCCGCCGGCGCGGCGGATCGCATCGCGCAGGGGGATCGCCCACTGGTGTTCGATGATCGCCACCGCGGCGGTGGTGCCGGGGGCGATCACGTCGGCGATCGCCCACATGTCGTCGGCGAGCGGCGTGACGCCGTCGGCGGCGGCCTCTGCGCCGAGCACCGCGCCGGCCTCGGCGCCCTCCTCGCCGCCGGCGCCGAGGCCGATCAGCGCGCCGGCGATGGCTCCGAGCTCGGTCGCCTCGTCGGCGTCGAGCCCGCTGCCCTCGACGGCTGACACCTCGCCATCCTCGTCCTTGGCCACGACGATCACGTCGACCACGCGGACGATCTCCTGCTGGCGCAGCCGGCGCAGCTCCTCGAGGACTTCTCCGGTGAAGTTCGGCTCGTCGAAGCCGAGCACGAGCACCTGCATCGGTCCAAAGCTCATCGTCACGCCTCCCCGAGCAGCTTGCGCTTCTGGGCGTCGAACTCCTCCTGCGTGAGCACGCCGCTGTCGAGCAGGCTCTTCAGCTCCTTGAGCTGCTCCACCGGCACGCCGGCCGGCGCGGCCGCGGCCGGCGCGGCAGCGACGGGGGCGGGCGCCTGCTGGTAGGCCTGCTGCTGCTGCATCTCCGCAAGCTGCTCGTCCTGCTCGGCTTCGTGCTGCTTGCCGCGCTGCACGTGCTTGCCGGCCATGTAGGCGCCGCCGCCGACCATCGCGGCGCGCATCAGTGGCCGTCGCCTGAACATCGGCATCGGCTGCTCCTCCTGGGAGTCGTGGTGTGCGTGGGGGCCATCAAACCTGATTCTCGTTCCGCCTGCTAGCGGAGGCGAGGTCAGCGGGCCAGCGCGGCGGCCAGCGCCGCGTCGAGCGCGGGATGGCGGTGGGCGTAGCCGAGCGCCGCGGCCCGGGCCGGGACGGCGCGCTGGCCGGTGGTGATGATCTCCGCCATCTCGCCGTAGAGCAGCTTGAGGGCAAGGGCCGGCACCGGGGCCACCGCCGGGCGGTTCAGCGCCCGTCCGAGCGCCTTCGAGAAGGCGGCGTTGGTCACCGGCTCAGGCGCGGTCACGTTGATCGGGCCGGCCCAGCCGGTCCCGTCGGCGGCGGCGACGATCATGCCGACGACGTCGTCGACGTGCACCCACGGCATGTAGTGCCGCCCGCCGGCGATCGGGCCGCCGACGCCCAGCTTGAACGGGGGCAGCATCTTCGCGAGCGCCCCGCCGTTGGGCGCCAGGACGATGCCGGTTCGCATGAGCGCCACCCGGAGGCCCAGATCCTCGGCCTTCGCCGCCTCGCGCTCCCAGGCGACGCACACCTCGGCGAGGAAGTCGCCGCCGGGGGGCGAGGACTCCTCGATGATCTCGTCGCCGTGGGGCCCGTAGTAGCCGACCGCCGAGGCCGACACGAGCGCGTCCGGCCGCGGATCGGCGGCCTCGATGCCCGCCACGAGGTTGCGGGTGCCGGCCTCGCGGCTGTCGCGGATCGCCTGCTTGGACGCGGCGGTCCAGCGCTGGGCGACGTTCTCTCCGGCCAGGTGGATGACCACGTCGCGCCCGCCAAGGGCCTCGGCGGGCGCCGGTCCGGCCGCGGGATCCCACGCGACGGCGTCGACGCCGAGCGACGCCGCGGCCTGGGCGGGGTTGCGCGAGAGCACCGTGACCTCGTCGCCACGGTCGGCCAGGGCGGCGACGACGCGCGATCCGATCAAGCCGGTGGCGCCGGTGACAGCAACCTTCATGACTGAAGCCTTTCGCTGGAACGGTGGCGCCCGCATGGCGCGGACACGCTCGATTCTCCCGGGTTACGGACGAGGCGCCGCTGCGGCGCAAACGCCCAGGTCAGCCGTGCAGGCGGGGCTCGTCGGCCGCCGCGTAGCCCAGCTCGTCCCCGGCGGCGGCGGCGCCGGTCGCCCGGGCCTCGTCGGCGACGGCCGCCGCCACCGCTGGTGCGACGCTGCGGTTGAAGACCGACGGGATGATGTAGTCCTCGCGCAGCTCGTGCTCGCCGACGATGTCGGCGATCGCGCGGGCCGCGGCCAGCTTCATCGGCTCGGTGATCGCCGCCGCGCGGACGTCCATGGCGCCGCGGAAGATGCCCGGGAAGCAGAGGACGTTGTTGATCTGGTTCGGGAAGTCCGACCGGCCGGTGGCCATGATGCGGACCCGGCCGGGCGCCTCTTCCGGCCGCACCTCCGGATCGGGGTTCGCCATCGCGAACACCATCGCGTCGGGCGCCATCCGGGCCAATTCGGCGGCGTCGATGATGCCGGGGCCCGACAGCCCGACGAAGAGATCCGCGCCGTCGATCACGTCCGCCGGGCCGCCCGCGATCCGCTCGGCGTTCGTGTGCTCGGCGTACCAGCGCTTGACGGCGTTCATCGTTCCGTCCTCGTAGTCCGGCCGCGCCGTCGACACGGCGCCCTTGGAGTCGAGGCCGACGATGTCCGTCACCCCCGCGCTGAGCATGATCTTGGTGACGGCGACGCCCGCGGCGCCGAGGCCGACGACCACCGCCCGCAGGTCCTCGAGGCGCTTGCCGACGATCTTGCAGGCGTTCAGCAGCGCGGCGAGCACGACGACGGCCGTGCCGTGCTGGTCGTCGTGGAAGACGGGGATGTCGAGCGCGGCCTTGAGGCGGTCCTCGATCTCGAAGCAGCGCGGCGCCGAGATGTCCTCGAGGTTGATCCCGCCGAAGCCGGGGGCGATGCGCACGCAGGTCTCCACGATCTCGTCCGGATCGTTCGTGTCCAGGCAGATCGGGAACCCGTCGACGCCGGCGAACTCCTTGAAGAGCATCGCCTTGCCCTCCATGACCGGCATCGCCGCCTCCGGGCCGATGTCGCCCAGGCCCAGGACGGCGGTGCCGTCGCTGACGACCGCGACCGTGTTGCGCTTGATCGTGTACTGGAAGGCCTTGCCCGGATCCTGCGCGATCGCCGTGCAGACCCGGGCGACGCCCGGCGTGTACGCCATCGACAGGTCGTCGCGGGTGGCGATCGGGATCTTGTTGCGCTGCTCGATCTTGCCGCCCAGGTGGATCAGGAACGTTCGGTCGGTGGTGTCCACCACATGCGCGCCCGCGACCGCCTCGATCGCCGCCACGATCGCCGCCCACTCGTCTGGGCCGGCGGCGTCGACCGTGATGTCTCGGAGCGTGTGGACCTCGTCCACCGAGATGAGGTCGACGGCGCCGATGACGCCGCCGGCGGCGCCGATCGCGCTGGCGACACGGCCGAGCATGCCCGGCTTGTGGTCGATCTCGACGCGGATCGTGAGGCTGTACTGGGCGGACGGGGCGGGCATGGGAACACGACCGGCGGTCAGGAGGCGGCAGCCGGCCGGCGGCGATTCTATGCGTCCGCCGCCGGCGCATAGCATCCGCCTGTGACCGGCGCCACCGACGAGCTCTTCCTCATCGACGGCAACAGCCTCGCCTACCGGGCGTTCTTCGCGCTGCCGGAGTCGATCGCCACGTCGACCGGGCAGCCGACCAACGCGATCTTCGGCTTCGCCTCGATGCTCGTGAAGATCCTGACCGACTATGGGCCCAAGGCGACCGTCGTCGTCTGGGACGCCGGCTCGTCGGGCCGCAAGGAGGTCTACCCGGAGTACAAGGCCCAGCGCGCCGCACGTCCCGACCTGCTGCGCGAGCAGTGGCCCCACCTCGAGCCGCTCGTGGAGGCGTTCGGGTACCGCAACGTGTCGGTGGAGGGCTACGAGGCCGACGACGTGATCGCCTCGATCGCCGAGCGCGCGAAGGCGGACGGCGTCCCGGTGATGGTGGTCACGGGCGACCGCGACGCCTACCAGCTCGTCGACGGCGGCGTGCGGATCATGACCACCTCCCGCGGCATCACCGACACCCGCGTCTACGACCGCGACGGCGTCGTCGAGCGCTACGGCATCCCACCCGAGCTCGTGCCGGACTTCATCGGCCTCAAGGGCGACACGTCCGACAACATCCCGGGCGTCCCCGGCATCGGCGACAAGACCGCGGCGCAGCTCCTGCAGCAGTTCGGCTCGCTCGAAGCCGTGCTCGAGCACGTCGACGAGATCAGCGGCGCCAAGCGCAAGGAGAACCTGACCGCCCACGCCGACGATGCGCGCGTGTCCAAGGCGCTCGCGACCATGCGCCGTGACCTCGACGTCCCCATCGATCCACAGGCCGAGATCAGCCGCGAGCCGGATCGCTCGCGGCTGCGCGAGGTGTTCCGGACTTTCGAGCTGCGCGACCCGCTGCGCCGGCTCGAAGAGGCGCTCGGCTCGGCGGAGGCGGCCGCGCCCGCGCCGGCCGGCGACGCGGCGCTGACGGCGCGCGTGCGCGCGGCCACCGTGGCGGACGTGGCCGCCCTGCCGCCTGCGACCGCGATCACCATGGCCACCGCCGAGCCCGAGGTGCCCGAGGGCGCCCTGTTCGGCGACGGCGGCGCCGACGACGACGGCCTGCGCTTCGCGGTCCTGGCCGGCAACGGCGCCGAGGCGCTCGCCGGTCCCTGCCCGGGCCGCGAGATGCTCGCGCAGGCCGTCGGGGACCGCCCGGTCACCGTGCACGACGCCAAGGCGCTCGGCCGCGTCCCGGCTGCGCTGGCGCACGACACGATGGTGGCCGCCTACCTGCTCGACCCGGCCGGGCGTGCCTATCCGCTCGACGAGCTGGCCGCCGACCGCGGCCTCTCGTGCGAGCTCGAGGACCGGGCGGCGCGGGCGGCGGTCCTCACTCGCGCGCTGGCCGCCTGGCAGCGCGATCAGATCGCCGAGCGCGGCCTCGAGGGCCTGCTCGAAGGCGTCGAGCTGCCGCTGGTGACGGTGCTGCGCGAGATGGAGCTGGCCGGGCTGCGGCTCGATACGGATCGCCTGGCGGCGATCGCCGACCGGGTGCGCGCGGACGCCGACCGGCTCGAGCGCGAGATCTGGGACCAGGCGGGGGAGGAGTTCACGATCGGCTCGCCCCAGCTGCTCTCGGAGATCCTCTTCACCAAGCTCGGCCTCTCGAAGAA
>CAZEKK010000134.1:0-7540 GCA_964512905.1 uncultured Solirubrobacteraceae bacterium | reverse complement strand
TTTCGATTCCGGAGCTGGGCACGATCGCCGCCCGCACCCGGCCGCTGGTGATCCTGACCTCGAACCGCACGCGCGAGGTGCACGACGCGCTCAAGCGCCGCTGCCTGTACCACTGGATCGACTACCCGACGCCCGCGCGCGAGGCCGAGATCGTCCGTGCGCGCCTGCCCGGCGTGCCGGAGGACGTCGCCGCGCGCGCGCGCGCCGCCGTCGCGCGCCTGCGCGACGAGGAGCTCTACAAGCTGCCCGGGGTAGGGGAGACGATCGCCTGGGCCCGCGCGCTGCTCGCACTCGACGGCGCGAGCCTCGACGACACGCTCGGCGTGGCGCTCAAGGTGCGCGAGGATCTCGACCGGGTCCGCGAGCAGGGGGTCCTCGAGGGTGTCTGAGCTGCGGGCGGCGCGGGCGGCGGCGACGAGGGGCGCCGCGGACGGGGCGCCGAGCTCCGGTGCCGCGCCCGGGCCCGGCCCGACCGACGCCGGCGGCGACGCAGTGCGGGCCGGCCTGTCCGCCCTGGCCGCCGAGCTGCGCGGGCGCGGGGTGGCGACCGGCGTCGGCGAGCTGCTGACCGCGCACCGCGCGCTCGCGGCGGTGGACCCGTCCGCCCCGGCCGACGCACGGGCGGCCCTGCGCGCCGCCCTCTGCTCGCGCCGCGCCGATCTCGCCGCCTTCGACGACGCCTTCGCGGCGGTGTTCGGCCCCGGCGCCGCACGTCCCGGGGGCATCGACCCGATCACGGCCCTCGCCCTGCCCAGGGCGGCCGCCCCCGCCGACGCGCCGCCCGAGATTCCGGAGGGGGTCGACCCCGACGCGCTCCCGGCGATGTGGAGCGCCGTCGAGGTGCTCCACGACAAGGACTTCGCCGCTTACACCGACGCCGAGCGGCGCGCTGCGCGCGGCGTCATCGCCCGGCTGGCCGCGCGCGGCCCGGTGCGCCCGAGCCGGCGGACGCGGCCGACCCGCCGGCGCGGCCACACGCCCGACACGCGCCGCACGATCCGGGCCTCGCTGCGCCACGCCGGCGAGCCGATCGACCGCCGGTGGCGCACGCCGAGCACGCGCCCGCGCCCGCTCGTGCTCGTCTGCGACGTCTCGGGCTCGATGGAGCCCTACGCGCGGATGCTGCTTCAGTACCTGCAGGCCAGCGTGGCGGGCGGTCGCCGCGTCGAGGCGTTCGTCTTCGGCACGAGGCTCTCGCGCGTCACGCGCGAACTCGCCGGCCGCGACGCCGACGCCGCGCTGGCCCGGGCGGCGAACGCGGTCGCCGACTGGTCGGGCGGGACGCGGATCGGCTCGGCGCTCGCGACGCTCAACCGGGAGCACGGCCGCCGCCTCGGCCGGGGCGCGGTCGTCGTCCTGCTCTCGGACGGCTGGGACCGCGGCGACCCCGACGAGCTTGCCGCCGAGATGGCGCGGCTGCACCGCTGCGCGCACCGCCTCGTGTGGCTGAATCCGCTCAAGGCCCAGCCGCAGTACGAGCCGCTCGCCCGCGGCATGGCCGCGGCGCTGCCGCACATCGACGACTTCCTGCCGGGCAACTCGCTCGCGTCGCTGGCTCAGCTTGCGGCCCTGCTGGAAGCCGCCACCGCACCCGTGGGAGGATCCGCACGATGAAGGACGTCCTGGAGACCCTCGACGCGTGGCAGGCGCGCGGCGACCGCATCGCGCTCGCCACCGTGATCGACGTGAACCGGTCGGCGCCCCGTCCGCCCGGAGCGAAGATGGCCGTCAACGACCGCGGAGACGTCGTCGGCGCGGTGTCGGGCGGCTGCGTCGAGGGCGCCGTGGTCGAGGTCGCCGAGGAGGTGCTTGCCGGCGCCGAGCCGCGACTCCTGCATTTCGGCATCGCCGACAGCGACGCCTGGGACGTCGGCCTGCCCTGCGGCGGGGAGATCGACGTGTTCGTGGAGCGCTACGAGCCGTGAGCGCCCAGTCCGGATTCGCCGACCTCGCGCGCGCAGGCGAGCGCGGCGCGCTCGTCACGGTCGTCCGGGCGCCCGCTGACGGCGCCGCTGCGGTCGGCGCGCGGATGCTCGTGCGCCCCGACGGCGCCCGGGAGGGCACGCTCGGGACGCCGGCGCTCGACGCCGCGGCTCTCGCCGCGGCCGAGGAGCTGATGTGGGCCGAGCGCTCCGAACTGCGCGAGGCGGAGGGGGCGGGACTGTTCGTCGACGTCGTCGCACCCCCGCCGCGCCTGCTCGTCTTCGGCGCCGTCGACTTCGCCGGTGCGCTGTGCCGGATGGCCCGGGCAGCAGGCTGGCGGCCCTACGTCATCGACCCCCGCGGACGGTTCGCGACCCGCGACCGGTTTCCGGACGCCGAGGAGATCGTCGTCGCGTGGCCGGAGAAGGCCGTGGCGGCGCTCGGCGGCATCGATCGCGCCACGTTCATCGCCGTGCTGACCCACGATCCCAAGCTCGACGACGCCGCGCTGGAGATCGCCCTGCGGTCCGACTCACCGTACATCGGCGCGATGGGGAGCCGCCGCGCCCAGGCCAGGCGCCGCGAGCGCCTGCTCGCCGCGGGCTTGACCGACGACGAGCTGTCGCGGATCGCCGCCCCGATCGGGCTCGATCTCGGCGGCCTGACCGCCGAGGAGACGGCGCTGTCGATCATGGCCGAGGTCGTGGCCGTCCGCAACGGCCACGGCGGCGGCCGGCTCTCGGAGGCGACGGGCCGGATCCACGAGGTGGGTGCGTGATCGCCGCGGGGGCGGCCGGCGCGCCGTGATCGCGGGGATCGTCCTCGCCGCCGGCGAAGGCCGGCGGTTCGGCGGCGCGAAGCAGCTCGCGCTCCTGGAGGACCGGCCGCTCATCGAGCATGCGCTGGCGGCGATGATGGCGGTGCCGGCGATCCATCCGGTGGTCGTGGTGCTCGGCGCGCACGCCGACCGGATCCGGGCCGAGGCCGACCTGATGGGCGCGGAGGCCGTGGTCTGCGCTGACTGGGCGCTCGGGCAGTCGGCCTCCCTGCGGGCCGGCCTGCTCGCAGTCGCCGAGGCGGACGCCGTCGTGGTGACGCTCGCCGACCAGCCCTTCGTGACTCCGCAGGTGATCGCCGGAGTCCTCGACCGGGGCGACGCCAGCGCCGATGCGGTCCGCGCGACCTACGGCGGGCAGCCCGGCCATCCGGTCCTGCTCAAGCGCACGCTGTTCGGCCGCGTGGCCGACCTGCGCGGCGACGTGGGCGCCCGCGCCGTGTTCGCGTCCGCGTCGGTGCACGAGTGGGAGTGCGGCTACCTGTGCCGCGGCGACGACATCGACACCCCCGACCAGCTGGAGGCCGTGCGCCGATGAAGCTCGAACAGTCCTTCGACGTCGCCGCGCCGCTCGAGGAGGTGTGGGCGGCGCTCATCGACGTCGAGCGGGTCGCGCCATGCCTCCCGGGCGCCGAGATCACGGAGGTCGACGACGACGGCGCCTACCGCGGCACGTTCAAGGTCAAACTCGGGCCGACGACCGCCGAGTACCGCGGGGTCCTCCAGGTCGAGTCGGCCGACACCGCCACCCGGACCACCACGATGCGGGCCACCGGCACCGACAAGCGCGGCCAGGGCGGGGCCAAGGCGACGATCGTCAACACCCTCAGCGAGGCCGACGGCGTCACCCGCGTCGACGTCGTCACCGACTTCACCATCACCGGCAAGCTCGCCCGCTTCGGACGCGGCGGGATGGTCCAGGACGTCTCGAACCGGCTCATGCGCGAGTTCTCCTCGTGCCTGGCCAGCCGCCTGCACGCCGAGGAGGCGGCCCGTGCTGGCGCGGCGGCGGCCGCCGCCCAGGCCGGTCCCACGGCAGCGGCGGACTGGGAGTCGCCGGGCGGCGAGGGGATCGCGCCGCCGCTGCCGGCGGCCAAGCCGGTGTCGGGGCTGCGGCTGATGCTCGGCGCGCTGTGGGACCGGATCCGGCGCCTGTTCGGGCGCGGCCCGGGCTGAGCTCGGGGTCAGCGCGAGCGCAGCGCCAGCGCGGCCTCGAAGGCGCCGCGGACCTCGGCGGCGGTCCAGGGCTCGGGCGCGGTGGTGATGAAGTAGTCCGCCAGCGCCGCGTCGGTGAGGGCGTCGAGATCTTCGGCCTTCACCCCGCAGTCGGCCATGACCGGGAAGTCCAGGGCCGCCAGCAGGTTGCGAACGCCGCGCACGGCGCGCGACCCGTCGAAGGACCCGTCGTCCGGCACGCCCATCGCGTCGGCGACGCGCTCGAGCAGGTCGGGGACGTGCTGGCGCTCGCGCTCGAGCGTCTCGGCGAGGACGAGCCCGATCGTCAGGCCGTGGGGGAGCCCGTAGCGGCCGCCGAGCGCCTGGCCGAGCGAGTGCTCGGCCGAGCAGTCGGAGATGTTCATGCACAGGCCGCCCAGGAGGCTCGCGCAGGCCATCTCCGAGCGCGCGGCGGCGTTCGAGCCGTCGGCGACCGCCGCCGCGAGCGACCGCGACGCCAGCCGGATCGACTCCAGGGCGATGCCGTCGCCGATCGGGGTGCGCGTCGTCGCGACGATCGCGGCGATCGCCTGGGCGAGCGCGTCGATCCCCGTGTGCGCGGTCACGGCGGGCGGGAGCGACATCGTCAGCTCGGGATCGACGAGCGCGTGCTGGGCGCGCAGCTGGGGGCCGGCGATGCCCGCCTTCGTGCCCGCCTCGGGGTCGCTGATGACCGCCCCGCCGGAGACCTCCGACCCCGTGCCCGCCGTCGTCGGCGCCAGGACGAGGGGCGTCTCGGGCTCTGGGTAGGGCTTGGGCGAGGCCGCCGCGTCGCGGAACGGCAGCCCGAGCTGCGTCGCGAGCCGGGCCGCCTTCGCGGTGTCCATCGCCGAGCCGCCGCCGATCGCCACGATCGCGTGCGGCCGGGCGGCGGCCAGCGCCGCGGCGCAGTCATCGACGAGCGCGACCGTCGGCTCGCCCGGGGGCTTGTCGAAGCGGCGCACGTCGAGGCCGGCGCCGTCCAGCGCCGCCAGCACGGCGGCGACCTGCGGGATCGCGTCGTCCAGGCCGGCGTCGAGCGCCACGAACACGCGGCGCGCGTTCAGATCGCCGAGGACGTCGGGCAGCCCCGCGAGGGCGCCGGCGCCGAAGGCGATCCGGACGGGGAGGTGGTTGGCGAACGCCGGAACCACCTCGGGCCCGGCGGCGTGGTTGGTCGCACTCGTCATGGGCGGGGAGGCTATCCGCCCGGACCGGCGGCCGCCCCCGAACGCGGCACGCACGAAGGGCCCGCACGGAGCGGGCCCTTCGTGATGCGGCGGCCGGAACGCGGCGATCAGCAGGTGACGACGAGGTGGAACGAGCGGTCGTCGTTCGCGGCGGCAGCGGTCGTGGTCCGGACGAACACGGCGTTGTTGTTGCCGCCCCGGCGCACGGCGGACGCGAAGCCGATCGAGGTCGTCGTCGTGGCCCCGCCCTGCGTGGCCGTGAAGGCGCACTCACGGACGTTGCGGTCGAAGGCGACCTCGTAGCTGCCGGTCGAGACGCGCGTGCTCGAGACGAACTCGGCGCTGGCGCGGGCCTTCGTGCCGTTGGCGTTGATCACGGCGAACAGCGGTCCGGCACCCTTGGCGAGCTTGGCCTTGGTGACCGAGCCGTCGGCGAGCTTGTCGGTGGCGACCGCGCCGTTGGCGAGCTTCGGCGTGGACACCGAGCCGTCGGCCAGCTTGGCGCCGGTGACGGCGTCCGCATCCAGCTTCGGCGTCGTCACGGCCTCGTCGACCAGCGACTCGGACTCGACGGCGTTGTTGCCGAGCTTGGCGGCGTTGACCGCGTTGTTGGCGAGGTCGACGGTGCGGACAGCGCCGTTCTTGATCTTGATGCTCGTGACCGAGTTGTTCGCGATCCGGGCCGCGGCGTAACCGGTGCCGCTCATGGCAACGAACAGCGCGATGAGCGCGATGATCATGGCGGGGGTGGGGCGGGGTACGGAGATGGAGCGCATGGCGGGCCTCCTGGCGGTGGTGTGGCGGACGGTGCGACGACGGTAGGTCGGCGACGCTCCCGGCTCTGCCCGCTGGCTGACGCTCCGAATGTCAGCCGCGCGACAGACGGGAAGGAACGGCAGACCGCGCCGTCCGTGAACCCCCGGGGCCGGACCGGCAGCAGGCGCCGGGCCCGCGGGTTCCGGTCCGGCAGGCGCCGGGCCCGCCGGTTTCAGTCCGACCGCAGGCCGTCAGTTCCGCGGCCCGGTGTCCGTCCGCCGGTCCTTAGTCCCGGCGGACGAGCACGTACACGAGCGCGAGGCCAAAGCCGATCTGGCCGAAGGAGAGCGCCGTGCCGAGGTTCGCCGCGCCGAGCACGCCCGCGAGCGCGGACGCCGCTGCGAAGGCGCCGAGCATGATGGCGAGGTCGATGAGCCAGGACCGCACGGCCGCCACCCTACGCGCCGGCAGCGGCGCGCGCCTCCAGCCCGGCGGCGAGCGCCGGCACGTCCAGCGCGGGATCCTGCTCGCCCAGCCACCGCTCGGCGGCGCGCCGGCCGCCGAGCGCGCGCAGCCCGCGCGCCCCGTGCTCGGCGGTGAACTCCGCCAGGGCATGCCGGCGCCGGGCGTGCAGGCGGCGTGCCGGCACGTCGAGCCGGGCGCGGTGTTCGTCGAGGGCCACGACGAGCTCGCCGATTCCCGCGACCGGTGCGACCGACGAGACGGCGACCACCCGCGTCTCGCGGGCGCCGAGCGACCGCAGCGCCGAGACGAGATCGCGCCGCGAGCGCAGCGCCGGCGCGCCGAGGTCCGCCTTGGTCACGATCAGGACGTCGGGGATCTCCATGATCCCCGACTTCAGGAACTGCAGGACGTCACCGGATCCGGGCTGCACGACGACCGCGACCGTGTCGGCGACGTCGGCGACGTCGGTCTCGGACTGGCCGACGCCGACGGTCTCGATCACCACGACGTCGAAGGCGGCGGCGAGGGCGTGGGCTGCCGCGCGCGTCGCCGGGGCCAGCCCGCCGAGCTGCTCGCCGGCGGCGGTGGAGCGGATGAAGACGCCGCGATCGTCGGGGTCGAACGGGATGCGGGCGCGGTCGCCGAGCAGGGCTCCGCCGGAGCGCTTGGAGGACGGGTCGACCGCGAGGACGGCGACGGTGCGCCCGTCGGCCCGCCACGCGTCGACCAGCGCCCCGAGCAGGGTGGACTTCCCCGCGCCGGGCGGCCCGGTGATGCCGACCACGTGGCCCGGGGCCTCGCCGCCCAGCGCGGCCGGCGAGGTGGCGTGCAGCAGCGCGTCGGCCTGCTCGCGGGCGGCGGGCGTGCGGCTCTCGAGCAGGTTCAGCGCCGCGGGCGCGGCCCCGAGGTCGCGCGCACCCAGCCGCTGCCCGAGCGCGGCGCCGCCGGAGGGGTCGGGGGCGACGGGCACCGCCGGCCGGTCTATGCCGACGACGACGCCGCCGCCCCGTGGCGCTCGGCCACGAGCGCCACGATGTCGCGCATGATCTGGGTGAGGTCGAAGTCCTTCGGGGTGTAGACGGCGGCGACCCCGGCCTCCTGCAGCGGCGCGACGTCGGCGTCGGGGATGATCCCGCCGACCACGACCGGCGCGTCGACGCCGGCCTCGCGGATCAGC
>CAZEKK010000133.1:2650-7548 GCA_964512905.1 uncultured Solirubrobacteraceae bacterium | reverse complement strand
GCTGGTAGGGCGACATCGTGCCCGGGTCGACGTTGATGTACGGATCGAACTTCTGGAGGGCCACCGTGAGGCCGCGCGCGACGAGCAGCCGGCCGATCGACGACGCCGCGATGCCCTTCCCCAGCGAGGACACCACGCCCCCCGTCACGAAGATGAACCGGGTGTCGCCGCCGAAGCCGGCCGGGGTGCTGTGCAGGTCAGGCATGCGGGTGTCGTGGCCTCCCGAGCGAGTCTAGCTGCCGCAGGAGCGGAGCCGATTCGATGAACGAGCTGATCGAGCGGAACTCCCCATACACCGTGATTCCGATGACGACCGCCAGGGCGATGGCCTGGGCCAGCGTGGACATCGCGAGGATCATCCACAGCCCCGCGAGGGCACCGATGAGGTTCGAGCCGGTGTCCCCGAGCATCGTGCGCTCGCGGAGATCGAGGACCGCGAGCACGAGCACGGGCCCGGCGAAGAGCCCGAGCGCCCACAGCGGCGCGACGTCCATCGTGGCGAGCGTGAGCCCGGCGCCGAGCAGCACGAACGCCTTGCCGGTGCGGCCCGGCCGCAGGTCGAGGAGGTTGAAGAGGTTGGTCGTGAGGATCAGCAGCGCGACGGCAAGCAGGTACTCCGCCGGCGTGCGCCCCTCGCCGCTGAGCACGTAGAGCGCAAGGCCCAGCGATCCGGCGGCCTTCAGGACGCCCGTGCTGATTCCCCCGGTGAGCACCGCCGCGCCGTGGCCCCGCCAGCCGCGGGGCGCCCCGCCCAGGGCGTCGTCGAGCAGGCCGAGGAAGGCCACGCCGAGCGCGTAGATGGCGATCGTCCGCAGCGCCGGCTCGAAGACGTCGGCGTCCGCCAGTTCGGCGAGCAGGGCGAGCGGGCCGAGGGCCAGCGTGGCCGCGGCGACGATCGCGGCGCCGCCCGGGAACGGCAGCGACGCGCCGCGGTAGTTCTCGTGGACGCGACCGGCCTCGGCGAGCGCACGCAGCAGGGCCGGCGCGACGACGACGGCCACCGCCGCCGCCACGATGAGCGGGAGGGACTCCACGCCGGGTGACCCTAGCGCCGGAAGCGGCGGCTGCCGCGGCGGGCGCTGACCGCGATCATCCGGCGGCGCTCGGCAGCAGGTCCTCGGCGGTGTCCTTCACGCCGTAGGCGCCGCTGGCCCCCGCGAGGGCGAGCACGAGCGCCGCGCGGCCCGGAAGCTGGTCGATGTTGTCGACGCTGGGCAGCTTGCGATCGCTGTACCACGGGATCTGCGACGGCGAGGTGGTCGTGACCTCGACACCCACGACCGGCTCGGCGTTCGCGGTCAGGCCCGAGACGAGGCCGTTCTCGAACGCCTCGGTGACCTTCTTCTCGGCGGTGTTCTCGCCCTCGTCGGGCGGGTCGCGGTACAGCACGACGGCGTCGAGGCCGCCGTCGATCGCCCCGCTGGAGGACTCGAAGACGCGGCGCACGACCTGGCGGGCCGCGCGCCCGCCGCGCATGAGCGCACGACCGGCGAGCCGGCCGTAGGCCTCGGCGGCCTTGACGGCGTCGGTTTCGGTGCCCGGGGCGGGGCCGGGCCGCGGGAGCGACGGGATGTCGTCGGCGGGGACCGGCTCGCGCACGACGCCGATCCCTGCCACCCGCCCGCCGGTGTCGCGCAGGGAGAGGCGCACGTCGCGCACGATCTCGTTCGGCAGCGCGCCGAGGGCGATCAGCCCGACCCGCACGCCGGGCAGCCGGTTCTCCACGACGAGCGGGTAGAGATCCTCTTCGACCTGGCGCTGGCGCCGCAGTTCGATGCGCAGGCGCGCCGATTCGGCCCGCGCCTCGCGGACGTCCTTGCGCAACGACGAGCGCACGTCGTTGCCGGCGCTCGACACGAGCCCGGCGTCGCCGATCGCGATCCCGAGCAGCAGCCCGATCATCAGGGCCAGGAAGACCGAGGCGATCGTGAGGGCGTGGTAGCGGAAGTCGAACACGGACGGGCGCGGGGGCGGAGGCCGGGCGGCGGGAGGTTAGACGCCCAGGCCGAGGAGCACGCGCAGCTTGAGCCAGAGCAGCTCGGCGAGGTCGTGCAGCCCCGGCGTGGTCCAGATCACGGCCCAGAGGGTGAGAATCCCCGTCCCCAGCACGAGCATGAGCGGCGCCACGCCCGGGCGCGGCCGGTACAGGCGGCTCACGCCCTTGGCGTCGACGAGGATCTCGCCGAGGCGCAGCCGGGTCAGGAAGGTCGACGACATGCCCCGGCGGGCCTTGTCGAGGAACTCCACGAGGTTGAAGTGCGAGCCGACGGCGACGATCAGGCTCGCGCCCTTCTCGGCCGCGATCAGCATCGCGACGTCCTGGCTGGTCGCGGGCGCCGGCACGGTCTTGTACGGGAGCCCGAGCTGCTCGAGATACTCGCGCCCGGGGGCCCGCCCGTCCGGGTAGGCGTGCACGACGAGCTCGGCGCCGCTGCGCAGCGTCGTCTCGGTGGCCGAGTCCATGTCGCCGACGATCATGTGCGGCCGGAAGCCCTCCTCGATCAGCGCGTCGGCGCCGCCGTCGACGCCGACAAGCACCGGCTTGACGTCGCGGATGTAGGAGCGCAGGGCCCGGATGTCGCGCTTGTGATCGACGCCGCGGACGACGACCAGCGCCGGCCGGTCGCGGAAGTCGGTGCTGAACGCGGGCAGGTCGAGCCGACCGGCGAGCAGCTCGCGCTCCTGGAGCATGTGCTGGACGGTGTTCGCGGCAAACGCCTCGAGCGCCTCGCCGATCTCTTCGCGGCGCTGCTCGTTCAGGCGCGCGACGGTCTCGGGATCCTGGACCTCGCCGGTCGCGATCACCTCGCCGTTGCGGATGATCTCGCCGCCGCGCAGGACGATCGGGTCGCCGTCGCGCAGCACGTCGAAGAGCGGCGCCTCGGGGGCGTCGATCAGATGCACGCCGGCCTGGGCGAGCAGGAGCGGCCCGGCGTTCGGGTAGCGGCCGCTCGACGACGGCGAGCAGTTCACCACGCCCCCGATGCCGCACGCGATCAGGTCCTCGCCGGACACCCGGTCGAGGTCGAGGTGGTCGATGATGGCGACGTCGCCGGGCTTGAGCCGCTTGACGAGGTGCTTGGTGCGCTTGCCGAGGCGGGCGATCCCAGCGACCTCGCGCGGTGCGGCGGCGGGCGGCGCCGCCTCGGACTGCGTGCGCGAGGCGGACACGGCACGCCAGTCTAGATCACCGGAGCGGCCGGCGCCGCCGCTGCAGGCGACGTCAGGCGGCCTGGAGCAGCTCGGCCGCGTGGCGCCGGGCGGCGTCGTCGCCGTCGTCGGCGCCGAGCATGCGAACGAGCTCGGCCACGACGGCGTCGCCGTGCAGCGCGGCGACGGTGGTCCGGGCCGTGCCGGCGCCCGAGTCCTTGTCGACGCGGAAGTGGCGGTCGGCGAGCGCGGCCACGGTCGGCAGGTGGGTGATGCAGAGCACCTGGCGGCCTTCGGCGAGCGCGCGCAGGCGCTGCCCGACAGCGCGGGCGGTGCGGCCGCCGACGCCCGCGTCGATCTCGTCGAAGACCAGCAGCTCGGCATCGGCCCGGCGGCCGCCGGCCTCTGCGGCGACGCTTGTGAGCGCGAGCATCACGCGCGACAGCTCCCCGCCGGATCCGACCTCGCGCAGCGGCCCGGCGGGCACGCCGGGGTTCGGGGCGATCCGCAGCTCGACGGCGTCGTCGCCGGTCGGCCCGCGATCGCGCGGTGCCAGCACGACCTCGAAGGCCGCGTCGGCCATCGCCAGCTCGGCGAGCCGCTCGCGCACCGCGTTTGCCAGTGCCGGGGCGGCTGCCGCTCGCGCGTGATGCAGCTCCGCGGCGAGCGCGTCGAGCTGGGCCTCGGCGGCGGCCAGCCGCCCGTTGGCGTCCGCCAGCGCCTCGTCGGCGCCGTCGAGCTCCGCGTGCCGGGCCCGGCACGCCTGCGCGTGCGCGAGCACCGCGGCAACGGTGCCGCCGTGCTTGCGCTTGAGCCGCTCCAGCTCGGCGAGCCGGTCCTCGACCTCCTCGAGCCGGCCGGGCGCGGCATCGACGTCGGCGGCGTAGGCCCGCAGGTCGGCGCCGAGATCGTCGGCCTCGAGGTGCAGCGCCCGCAGGCGGTCGCCGAGGGCGTCGAGCGGCGGATCGATCCCGCTCGCCCCGTCGAGGACCCGCGCCGCCTCGGCGAGCAGCGTGCCCGCGCCCGGGCCGCCGGACTCCGGCGCGATCGCCTCCGCCCCGGACGCCGCGGCGGCGCGCAGGGCGTCGAGGTGGCGCAGGCGCCCGCGTTCTGCCGCGAGCTCGTCGTCCTCGCCCGCGACCGGCGCCGCCGCCTCGATCTCGGCCAGCTCGAAGGCCAGGAGGTCGGCCTCGCGCTCGCGCGCCCCGGCCAAGTCGCGCAGCGCCTCGGCCTCGGCCGCGAGGGCGCGGGCCTGGGCCCACCGCGCGGCGAACTCGACCCGGCGGGCACGCTGGTCAGGACCGCAGGCGTCGTCGAGGATCTCGAGCTGCGCCGAGGCCAGCGTGAGCTTGCGATGCTCGTGCTGGCCGTAGAAGGCGATCAGCCCCCCGCCGATCTCGCCGAGGTCCGCGGCGGTGGCCGCGCGACCGTTCAGGTAGGCGCGAGTCCGGCCCTCCGCGCTCACCCTGCGGGCGAGGACCAGTTCCTCGGCACCGTCCGGCAGCCGCTCGCCGAGCGCGTCGCGCATCGCCGCGGTCAGCTCGAACGCCCCTTCCACGTATGCCTCGGCGGCGCCCGGTCGGACGATTCCGGGGCGGGCCTTGCCACCGAGCAGGAGGTCGAGCGCGTGGGCGAGCACCGTCTTCCCGGCCCCGGTCTCGCCAGTCAGGACGTTCAGTCCGGGGCCCAGGCGCAGGTCGCCGCGCTCGATGAGCAGGAGGTTCTCGACGCGGAGCTCGAGGAGCATG
>CAZEKK010000133.1:0-2550 GCA_964512905.1 uncultured Solirubrobacteraceae bacterium | reverse complement strand
CCCTCAGGACGCCAAGCGACCGAACTTCTCGGCAAGCCGGTGGTAGAAGCTCGCGCCCGGAACGCGGGCGAGGGTGCCCTGGTCGTGGACGAAGACGGCCTCCATCGCCTCCCCGGGCCCGAGTTCGCAGACCGGGCGGCCGTCGGCGATGACGTCGAGCGGTTCCTCGCGGGAGCGGCTGTGGATGGTCAGCGTGTCGGTCGGCGCCACCACGAGCGCCCGCGCCGTCAGCGAGTGAGGGGCGATGAAGGAGACGACGAAGCCCTCCACGCCCCAGGCCATCACCGGGCCGCCGTTGGCGAGGTTGTAGCCCGTCGACCCGGCGGGGGTGGCGATCACGAGTCCGTCGCACCGGACCCTGCCGACCTCCTCGTCGCTGACCGCGTAGGCGAGGTCGGCGACGCGCTGACCCTGCTTGCGGTGAAACGAGACGTCGTTCATCGCCAGCCAGCGCCGCCCGGTGGCACCCGGCGAGCGGACCTCGATGCCCGGCAGCGAGAGGGTCTCGAAGTCCCCGCGGAACGCCCGCGTGAGGCCCTCCTCGAGGTGGTGGTCGTCGACGGTGGCCAAGAAGCCGACTTCGCCGTAGTTGATGGCGAAGACCGGCACGCCCGTCCCGGCGTAGGTGCGCAGGGCGTGCAGAATCGTGCCGTCGCCGCCGAGCACGAGGCAGAGGTCGACGGCGTGCGGCACCTCGCCCGCCACGACGACGCCCTCCCCGGTCGCCAGGCCATGGCGCGCGGCCTCCTCGCGGTCGACGTGCAGCTCCCAGCCCTCCCGGGCGGCGAGGCGCCGGACGGCGGCCAGCCCCGCCGCCGTGTCGTTGGGCCGGCGGTGGGTGAAGACGGTTGCGGTGCGCGCGGCGCTCACGGCTCGACCGCCCGGGCGGCGGCCACGAGGTCGTCGACGCCCCCGCGGGAGCCCTCCGCGAGCCAGACGAAGGTCTCGAGGTTGCCCTTGGGTCCGGGCAGGCCGGACGCGGCGAACCCCATCACCGCCGCGCCGAGGCCCTGCGCGCAGGCCGCCACATCCAGAAGTGCCTCGCGCCGGTGGGCGGCGTCGCGCACGACGCCCCCCTTCCCCACCCGCTCACGGCCGGCCTCGAACTGGGGCTTGCAGAGCACGAGGGCGTCGAACGCCGGCGCCGCGCAGGCCAGCACCGCGGGAAGCACCTTGGTCAGGGAGATGAACGAGACGTCGGCCACGACCACGTCCGGTGCGACGGGCAGGTCGGCGGGAACGAGGTCGCGCGCATTGGTCCGCTCGATCACCGCGACCCGGCCGTCGGTGCGCAGCCGCCAGTGCAGCTGCCCGTAGGCGACGTCGAGTGCCGCGACGTGGGCCGCCCCGCGCTGGAGCAGGCAGTCGGTGAAGCCCCCCGTCGAGGCGCCGACGTCGAGGCAGCGCCGGCCGGCGGGGTCGATCCCGGTGGCGTCGAGGGCGTTGGCGAGCTTGATGCCGCCCCGCGAGACGAACGGCGGCGGCGCGGCCACGGCGACCTCGACGTCCTCCGCAACCAGCTGGCCCGGCTTGGCGGCGCGCTCGCCCGCCGGGCCGAGCGCCACCTCCCCCGCGAGCACGCTGGCCGCGGCGCGGGTGCGGGACTCGAAGTGCCCCCGCCGCGCCAGCAGCGCATCGAGTCTGACCTTCGCCATTGGCGGGACACGGTAGCGGCCCCGGCACGACCGGGACCACCGCGACGCCCGCCGGGCTGGCGCTACCATCCGGCGCCCGATGGCCCGCCCCCGCCTTCCCGCCAAGTTCAAGTCCCCCCGCGACCTCCCGTGGCAGCTCATCATCAGCGTCGGGGTGACGATCGTGCGCGAGGGCCGGCAGCGCTGGTCGCGCCTGACCGACGCGGAGCGCCGGGAGCTGACGGCAATCGTCCGCAAGCTCCAGCAGGCGCGGGGCCGCCTGAGCGCCCTGACCGAGCGCGAGAAGGCCGAGCTGCGGCGGATCGTCTGGAAGGCCGCGGGCCCCGAGCAGCAGTAGGACGCCGCCGGGGCGCGCCGCGGGCCGGCGTCGACTCGGCGTGCGATCTGCGTCCACTGTGACGCGACCCACAGACCGGTCGCCCGCCCGAGCGGAACATGTGTTCGGCAATGAACGCGTTCCGCCTGATCTCCCTTCCCGTCCACGGCGCCCTCGAACTCGTGCTGGGCATCGTCGTGATGGTCGGCGCGCTGGGCCTCGGGCTCACCCCGGCCGGAACGGTCCTGGCCTTCACCGCGGGCGTGATCGCCATCGGCCTGGCGCTCGGCGCCGTCGAAGGCGGCGTGCGCTCCTCGGCCCACGCCTCCGGCGACCTCGCCCTCGCGATGGGCGCGATCGCCGCCTCTGCCGCGCTGGCCGTCGCCGGGGACGCCCCCGCCGCGGGACTGCTCGTCGCGTTCGGAGTGATCCAGACCGGCCTGGCGTCCGTCACCCGATACACCAAACGTTGACGATCCACCAACTTCCCTCAGAGACGCAGCACCTACATACGAAGCACCCATAGCAGCATCTCTCCTCCCTGCAAGCGGCCCGCTCACCCCGAGCGGGCCGCTTTGC
>CAZEKK010000132.1:0-7566 GCA_964512905.1 uncultured Solirubrobacteraceae bacterium | reverse complement strand
ATGAAGCGCTTGATCGAGAAGATCGTGTTCTCGGGGTTCGTGACGGCCTGGCGCTTCGCGACGGTGCCGACGAGTCGCTCGCCGGACCCGGCGAAGGCGACGACCGACGGGGTGGTGCGGCCGCCCTCGGCGTTCTCGATCACCGTCGGGTCGCCGCCCTCGAGGACCGCCATGCACGAGTTCGTGGTCCCGAGGTCGATGCCAATGGTCTTGCCCATGTCCTGAAAGCTCCTGTGTGTCGTACGGGGATGCCGGCGGCGGGGTGGCCCGCCAGCGAAAGACGGCCGCTGCTAGGAGCGACCGGAAGAAATCTGAGTCACATTGTGGCAGATCATGTCGGGCCGCTCAAGGCCGCATCACCCCTCCGGCAGGGGCCGGCGCAGGCGCAGGCGCGGGACGAGGTCCACGGCCACGATCGAGGCGAGGATCAGCCCCGCGCCGACCCATCCCTCGACGCCGAGGCGGTCGCCCGCCAGCAGGTAGCCGAAAACGCCGGCGAAGGCCGGCTCGGCGGCGAGGATCAGGGCGGTCCGGGCCGGGGAGGCGTGGCCCTGGGCATAGGTCTGCACGAAGAAGCCCAGTGCGCTGGCGACGAGCGAGGTGACGATCAGGGCGCTCCAGACCTCGGGGCCGCGCGGAGCCTCGAGGTCGCCGGCGACCGCGGCGGCGGCGAGCGCGCTCACCCCGATCACGGCGAGCTGGACGGCGAGCAGGGCCCCGACGTCGTGCCCGTCGGCGACGGCCCGGTCCGTCGCGAGGATGTGCGCCGAGAGCGAGATCGCGCACAGGAGGACGAGGCCGTCGCCGCGCAGCGTGAACTCCGTCCCGGCGCCCGACAGGAGGAACAGGCCGACCGCCGAGACGGCGGCTGCAGCCCAGGCGACCCAGCCAACGGGGTGCCGGAAGACGACGGCGCCCATGATCGGCGTGATCACGACGAAGAGCCCGGTGATGAACCCGGCGCTCGACGCGCTCGTCGCTTCGAGGCCGAAGGTCTGGAAGTAGTAGCCGCCGGCGAGAAAGACGCCCATCACGAGGCCCGCCTGCAGGCCGGCGCGGCCGAGGCCGCGCAGCCGGCGGCGGAAGACGAGCGCCACCAGGAGCGCCGCCGGGATGAAGCGGTAGGCGAGGAACGCGGTCACGGGCAGGCGCTCGACGGCGTCCTGGACCATCACGAAGGTCAGCCCCCAGACCACGGCGATCCCGACCAAGGCCGCCTCGGCGCGCCGGGCCGGGCTCATCGCATGCGGCCGGGACACATGCGCGCGAGCGCGCACGCGCCGCAGCGCGGACGCTGCGCCGCGCACGTGCGCCGCCCGTGGCGCAGGAGGTTGATGTGCAGCTCCCACTCCTCGCCCGGCGGGGTCATCGCGAGCATCTCGTCGTGAAGCTCCTCGAACGGCGCCCCGGGGCGGAACAGCCCGAGCCGCGCGCCGACCCGCGAGACGTGCGTGTCGACCGGCACGTCACGGCGACCATAGGAGAACAGCAGCACGCACGCCGCGGTCTTGCGCCCCACGCCCGGGAGGGCGCAGAGCGCGTCGCGGGCCTCCTCCACGGGGGCATGGCGCATCCAGCGCAGGTCGAGGTCCTCCGGGAGCGCGCGCAGGATCGCCTGGATCCGGGCCGACTTCACCTTCGAGATGCCGCCGGGCCGGATCGCCGCCTCGACCTCGTGCAGCGGCGCGTCGCGCACGGCCGCCCAGTTCGCGAAGCGGTCGCGCAGGCGCAGGAAGGCGACGTCGCGGTTGCGGTCGTTCGTGCTCTGGGAGAGGACGGTCAGGATCAGCTCGTCCAGCGGCGCCTCGTGCGGCACGTCGACCGGGACGCCGTAGAGCCAGCGCAGGCGGTCGCGGATCGCGCGGACCCGGCGGCGCGGCGGACGGCGCCACGCTGCGCGCGGCACGGCGGCAGGACGGGCCGGGCTCACGCGGTCGCGCTCCAGCGCTCGGTGGCGCGCGCCCCCGCGGCGACCGCCTCGGGCAGCGCCGCCGCCGCGGCCTCGGGATCCCAGCCGGCGAGCGCGAGGCGGGCGAGCAGCACGCCGGTGAGCGCGTCGCCGGCACCGACCGTGCTGCGGACCTCGGTCGGCACGCCGGGGGCGTCGGCGGATGCCGCGCCGCGGAGGATCGCCCCGCCCGCACCGAGGGTCACCACCGCAAGCCGCGAGCCGGCCGCGACGAGCGCGGCCGCGGCGCGCTCGGGGTCGCGCTCGCCGGTGATGAGCTCTGCCTCGGCGCGGTTCATGCGCGCGAGCAGCGTCCCGGGGAGGCACGCCGCGCAGGCGGCCCGCGCCGCAGCGGGGTCGGCCCAGCGATGGGCGCGGACGTTGGGGTCGAAGACCACGGGCCGGCCGGCCGCCAGCGCGCGGTCGCGCGCGGCCATCGTCAGCCTCCGTTCGCGCTCGCCGGCCAGGGTGTTGGAGCCGAAGAAGAGGCCGTCGCACGCGTCCACGGCGTCGTCGAGGCGGTCGCCGACCGCGGCGAGCGTCGCGCCGAGGCTGTCGGCGTAGAGCTGGAACGAGGGCTCGCCCGCGTGGTCGGTCACCACGAACGCGACCGGCGTCTGGGTGCCGCGAACCGTGGCGAACCACGCCAGCCCGACGCCCGCGGCGCGCAGGCGCCCCACCAGCCAGCCGCCCCACGGGTCGTCGCCAACACCCCCGGCGAGTTCGACCGCCGCCCCGGCAGCAGCCGCCGCAACGGCGACGTTGGCGGTCGCGCCGCCGAAGTGCGGTGCGAAGGCGGGGGCGTCCGCCAGGCTCGCCGCCGGCGCCTCGCAGACGAGATCGACGAGCGCCTCTCCCAGGCACAGCGTGGGCATGGCCGGGCACGGTATCCGCCCGCGGCTACCCTTCGCGCCCGTGAGCGCCCCCACCAGCCACGCGATCGCCGAACACACCGAGCAGATCGGCGGGCACCCCATCTTCTGGCGCTCGGCGGTCGCGCCGGGCGATGGACCCGCGGCCGGCGCGGCGCCGGTCCTCTACGTCCACGGCGTGCCCACCAGCAGCGACGACTGGCTGCCGTTCCTCGAGCGCACCGGCGGGCTGGCGCCCGACCTGCCGGGCTTCGGCCGCTCGTCCAAGCGCGGCGACCTGATGCCGTCGATCGCCTTCTACGGCGAGTGGATCGAGCGGTTTCTCGCCCACACCGGCGTCGACCGGGTCCGCCTCGTCGTGCACGACTGGGGGGCCGCCGCGCTCGCCTTCGCCCAGCGGCATCCGGAGCGCATCGAGCGGATCGTCATCGTCGACGCCGTGCCGCTGCTGCCGGGCTACCGCTGGCACCGCGTCGCCCGCGCGTGGCGGACGCCGTTCCTCGGCGAGTTCGTCATGGGCCTCAGCGTGCGCCCGGTCGTGAAGCTGATCTCACGCGAGGCGAACGCCACGAAGGGTCCGCTGCCCGCCGAGATGCTCGACGCAACCGTGGCGCACCTCGACCAGGGCACGCAGCGGGCGATCCTGCGGCTGTACCGCAGCGCCCCGCCCGACGCCCTCGCTTCCGCCGGAGCCGGGCTGGACCGGGTGACCGCGCCGGCGCTCGTCGCCTGGGGCGATCGGGATCCGTACATCCCGCCGCGCTTCGCGGAGGCCTACGCGGATGCGCTCGGCGCCGACGCGCGCGTCGTGCACCTGCCCGACGCCGGCCATTGGCCGTGGCTGGACCGCCCCGACCTCGTCGGGGAGATCGCAGCGTTCCTGGACGCCTGACGTGGACGCCGCCGCCACCGCGCCCGCCGCGCCGACCGCGGCCGCGCGCGGCCGTCGTGCCTGGCTGGAACCGGCGCTCGTCGCCGCGGCGCTGGGGATCGTCTACCTGGCCTGGGCGCCGCCGAGCGCCGATCTCGCCGCGCAGGAGTTCCGGACGTGGCTGTTCGAGGATCAGGGGCCCGGGATCTGGAACGGCCAGTGGTTCGGCGGCCACCACACCCCCGGCTACAGCGTGCTCTTCCCGCCGCTGGCGGCGCTGCTCGGGCCGCGGGTCGTCGGGGTGCTCGCCGCAGTCGCCGCCGCCGCCGCGTTCGGCGCGCTCTCCGACCGGACCTGGGGCGGCCGGGCCCGCCTCGGTGCGCTGTGGTTCGGCGCCGCCACGGCCACGAACCTCTTCACCGGGCGCCTGACCTTCGCGCTCGGCGTGGCCGTCGGCCTCGGAGCGCTGCTGGCGCTGCAGCGCGACCGGCGCGTGCTCGGCCTCGGGCTCGCCGCCGCGACCGCGCCGGCCAGCCCGGTTGCGGCCCTCTTCCTCGGCCTGGCCGGCGTCGCCTGGGCCGTGGCGGCGGCGCTCCCGGCGGGCCCACGGCGCGTGGCCCGCGCCGGGCCCGGCGCGGGGCTGGCGGCCGCCGCCGTCCTGCCCGCGGTCGCGCTCAGCGTCGCCTTTCCCGAGGGCGGCACCGAGCCCTTCGTCGCCAGCGCGTTCATCCCGGTCGTGATCGTCGTGGCCGCCGCGCTCGTCGTGCTCCCCGGCGACGAGCGGATCCTGCGCGTCGGCGCGGCCCTGTACGGGCTCGCCGTCGTGGCGTCGTTCGTGCTCGACACCCCGATGGGCGGCAACGTCACCCGCCTGGAGACCCTCTTCGCCGGCCCGTTGCTCGCCTGCGCGCTGTGGGGACGGCGAACGGTGGTTCTCTGCTGCCTGGCGCCGGTCCTCCTCTACTTCCAGTGGGGCCCGCCGGTCCGGGATGTTCGCCGGGCGTCGAACGACCCAACCGTGTCCCGCTCCTACTACACGCCGCTCCTGCGCTTCTTCGCCGCCCAGCCGGGGCCGTTCCGGGCCGAGGTGCTGCCGACCGAAGACCACTGGGAGTCGCGCTGGGTTGCGCCGGAGGTCCCGCTCGCGCGCGGCTGGGTGCGGCAGCTGGACCGCAAGTTCAACGCGCTCTTCTACGACGAGGGCGCCCTCACGCCACGCTCGTACCGCGCCTGGCTGGAGCGCCTCGGCGTCCGCTACGTCGCCGTTCCGGCGGGCCCGCTGGACTACGCCGCGGTCGACGAGGCCCGGCTCGTGCGGTCCGGCGCGGTGGCCGGCCTGACGCCGGTCTTCCGCAGCGCGCAGTGGCGGGTGTGGGAGGTGGCCGGCGCCGCCCTCGCGCGCGGGCCGGCGATCGTCAGCGGCCTGACGCCGGACAGCGTCAGCCTGGTCGCGCGGGCGCGTGGCACGGTGCTCCTGCGGGTCCGGTGGTCGCCCTACTGGGCGCTTACCGCAGGTTCCGGGTGCGTGCAGCGCGCGCCCGGCGACCTGACCCGACTGCGCCTCACCGCGGCCGGCCCGGCCCGCCTGGAGATCCGCTTCGCACCCGGCCGCGTGGTCTTCCGGGGCCCGCGCTGCCGTGCCGGCCCCTGACGCCGGCGGCATGGCGCGTTAGGATTCCCGGTTCGGATGCCGCCCGCGATCGCTCACGCCCACGCTCGGTTCCTGCGGATCAAGGCTCGGTTCTTCCCGCACGGGTTCCTCGACGTCATCTGGCAGTTCGCGCTCTTCGCGGCCGCCTACTACGGGTATCGCTTCGTGCGCGGCGCCGTCGACGGCCGCGCCGCCGACGCGTTCCAGAACGCCCGCGACATCATCTCCGTCGAGCGCAGCCTCGGCCTCTTCTTCGAGCCCAGCGTGCAGGCGTGGGCGACGAGCCGCGACGCGGTCATCGACTTCGCGTCGTGGATGTACGTCAACTCGCACTTCACGCTCACCGTCGCGACGCTCGCCTTCCTGTACCTGTTCCGCAACTCGTCGTTCTACTTCGTGCGCAACATGTTCATGGTCGCGATGGCGCTCGCGCTCGTCGGCTACGTCGCCTTCCCGACGGCGCCGCCGCGGATGCTGCCCGAGTGGGGCTTCAGCGACTCGGTCTCGAGCTTCACCGGCATCCCGCAGGACTCGGTCACGGTCAACGCGCTCTTCAATCCGTTCGCCGCGGTTCCGTCGATGCACGTCGGCTTCGCGCTGATGCTCGGCGGGTCGATGGCTCGCCTGACGAAGCTCATGCCGTTGCGCGTGCTGTGGGCGATGTACCCGCTCGTCGTCACCTTCGTGGTGATCACGACGGGCAACCACTACTGGATGGACGCGTTCCTGGGCGCGCTCACGGCGGTCATCGCCTACGGCACCGCGACGGCGATGGCGCGGCTGCGGCCCGGGCTGTGGAGCTTCCAGCCCGCGCTCGCCCAGACGCCGGAGCGGGCACCGGTCGGCGAGGCCGCCGCCATCTGATGGCCGACGAGGCGGGGGGGCGCGCCCGCGCCAGCGGGCGCGGGGCGTCGGCGGTCGAGGAGTTCTCCGCGGACGTCCGCAACCGGCTGATCGAGTCGCGGCTGACGCCGAACGCGATCTCGATGACCGGCCTGATCGGCAACCTCGCCGCCGCAGTCCTCGTCTGGCAGCGGTACTTCTTCCTCGCCGGCATCGCCTTCATCCTCGGGTCGGTGATGGACACGCTCGACGGGCGGTACGCGCGGGCGTCCGGCAAGGGCACGGCCTTCGGGGCGTTCCTTGACTCGACGCTGGACCGCATGGAAGAGGGCATCGTGCTCATGGCGGTCGGGGGCTACTTCGCGGTGCAAGGCGACGAACTCGCCGCAGCGGCGACCGTCGCCGCGGTCCTCTTCTCGCTGATGGTCTCCTACACCCGCGCCCGGGCCGAGGCGCTCGGCGTCGAGTGCAAGGTTGGGATCGCGACCCGCCCGGTGCGGGTCGTGATCATCTCGGCCGGCCTGCTGTTCGCGAACGGCGCCGGGCTCGGCGACTTCTCGCTGCTCGAGCCGGCGATCTACGTGCTCGCGGCCCTCACCGTGATCACGACGTTCCAGCGCATCTTCCACGTCCGCCGCGAACTGGCCCGGCCGGCCTCGGAGCCCACCTGAACCCGGCCGGCGCCGCGGCCCGGCGGTCACAGCCCTGTAACAACCGCGGCGCGGCGGGGTTGGCTAGCCCAGACTTGGTGCCGGCCCCCGGGCTCCCCGTGTTCGCCGCCAGGCACCCATCCCAGGAGGCACTGATCCACGTGAGCACAACCAACGGTTCCAGCAACGCCAACGGCGCCGCCCGCTACCAAGAGGACAAGGTGCGCGTCGCCATCGTCGGCGTCGGCAACTGCGCGTCGTCCTTCGTGCAGGGCGTGCAGTACTACCGGGACGCCGACCCCGCCGAGCGCGTTCCGGGCCTGATGCACGTGGACCTCGGCGGCTACCACGTCAGCGACGTCGAGTTCACCGCGGCGTTCGACATCGACGTCGACAAGGTCGGCAAGGACCTCTCGGAGGCGATCTTCTCCGGTCAGAACAACACCATGAAGTTCGCCGACGTGCCCAAGCTCGACGTCCCGGTCCACCGCGGGATGACGCACGACGGCCTCGGCAAGTACCTCTCGCAGAAGATCACCAAGGCGCCCGGGCCGACCGCGGACATCGTCCAGATCCTCAAGGAGACGCGGACCGACGTCGTCGTCTCCTACCTCCCCGTCGGCTCCGAGCAGGCGACGAAGTGGTACGTCGAGCAGGTCCTCGAGGCCGGGTGCGGCTTCGTGAATTGCATCCCGGTGTTCATCGCCCGCGAGGACTACTGGGACAAGCGC
>CAZEKK010000131.1:0-7573 GCA_964512905.1 uncultured Solirubrobacteraceae bacterium | reverse complement strand
CCGCGTCACGCCCCCCGCGCGTCGATGTACGCCGCCGCCCGGCGGCCTGAGCGCACGGCGCCCTCCATGTAGCTCGTGTACGGGTCGGTGTGCTCGCCGGCGAGCACGATCCGGCCGACGGGCCGGCGCAGGGCGCGCCAGTAGGCGGTGACCTGGCCCGGGGCGTAGGCGGTGTAGGTGCCGCCGGTGTAGCGCTCGGTCCGCCACGCTGCCGTCCGGGCGCGGATCCGCTCGTCGGCGGAGCCGGGGTACAGGTCGTCGAGCTGCGCCGCGGCGGTCGCGATCCGCTCGGCGCCGCGCAGCGCGGTGAACTCGGCCCCGGCGCTGCCGGACGTGTAGCCCATGAGGATCCCGGCGCTCCCGCGCTGGCGGTTGGTCGCCTCCCAGGTCGTGCCGACGGTCAGCTCGGTGTAGGTGTCGCCGCTGTAGCCCTCGGGCCTCCAGAAGCGCGCGTCGTACTGGAGCATCGTCTTCGTGCCGACCCCGTACTGCAGCCTGGCGATCGCGCCGCGCAGCGCGGGCGGCAGAGCCGGAGCGAACTCGACCGTCCGCAGCGCCGGAAGGGGCGCGGCGACGACGGCCCAGTCGGCGTCGTAGCGCTCGCCCCCGGCGAGGACTCGCACGCCGCCGTCGGCCTGCTCGACGCGCTGCACCGGTGCCTCGAGCGCGACCGCGTCGCCCAGCTCGTCCGCAAACGCCCGCGGGAGCCGGTCGTTGCCGCCGGCGATCCGGTAGGCCTCGACGCCGTCGTCGGGCTGATCGGCGGTCTGGGCCGCGAGCTGGGCGAGGAAGAGCAGCGAGACCTGGTCCGGGTCGACCGTGTACTCGTCGCGGACGTCGCGCTCGACCAGCGCGCGGGCCAGGCCCGTGAGGCCGACGTCGTCGATCAGATCGGCCGCGGAGCGGCGGTCCAGCGCGCTCCCGTCGGCGACGGGGTCCGCCGGGTCGATCTCCTCCGACAGCGCGTCCAGCGCGGTGGTGAAGCGCTCCATCTGCAACTCGACCGCAGGCGTCACGACCTCCGAGTAGAGCCCGTCGGCCCCGGCGAGGTCGACGAGGCCGTCCAGCTCCTCGGCGCCGACCCGCACATCCTCGAGCGCCAGCCCGAAACGCCGGCAGTACGTCCGCATCCAGCGATGGCCGCTGTCGATGAACTCGCCGCCGGCCTCGGCGTGCTGGCCCTGGACGAAGGGGGCACGGATCGTCCACACGCGCCCGCCAACCCGGGGCCGGGCCTCGAGCACGGTGACGTCCCAGCCTGCGCGGTCCAGTTCGTACGCGGCGGTCAGGCCGGCCAGGCCCGCGCCGACGACCACCACGCTGCCCGACGGCTCGTCGCCGCCGCCGCATCGGGCCAGCGACGGAGGCAGGGCCAGCGCCGACGCGGCGAGCGCCGTGCGGCCGACGAAGCGCCGGCGGGTGAGGCCCGGCGCCGTCACGCGACCCTCAGGGCGTTCAGCAGCCCCTCGATCGAGGCGCCGACCTCGGCGCGGGCCGCGGGGACGTCGTCGGCGCGGGCGACGACCATGGCGCCCTCGTCGATCGCGCCGAGCAGGAGGTGGGCGAGGGGGCGGACCGGCTGGGGCGCGAGCACGCCGGCGTCGATGCCGGCTTGCAGGGTCGCCTCGACCAGCCCGAGGCCGTAGCGCATGCCGATCTCGCGCCAGGCCTCCCACCCGAGCACCGAGGGCGCGTCCATCAGGGCGATGCGCTGCACGGCTGGGTCCTCGCACGCCTCGAGCACGGCGTGGGCGCCGGCGGCGAGGGCCTCCAGCGGGTCGGCGGCGGTCATCGCCTCGGTGGCGATGCGCTGCACGAGCTCGGCCTCGACCTCCTCGTAGACGGACTGGAAGAGGTCCCGCTTGCCGCCGAAGTGGTGGTAGAGGGCGCCGCGGGTCACGCCGGCGGCCCGCACGATCTCTTCGGTGCCCACGGCGCCGTAGCCCCGCTCGGCGAACAGCTCGCGGGCAGCGGCCACGAGCGCGCCGCGGGTCGCCTCGGACTGCTCGGCCTTGCGGCGCGGCCGATAGCCCGTGCGATCCGCGGCACCGCCACCGGGGGGGTCGTTGACATCCATACTGTCTGTATGTTAGATACGTACTGCCTGTATGTGAATCATCCGAACCAGATGCTCCCAGACAGCATCGACGAACCGCAAGGAGACCCACAATGCCAGCCGGATCCGACGCTTCGGCGTCGCAGTTCTCGACCCGCACCGTCGATCTCCCGCAGGGCTCCATCCGGGTCCGTGAACTCGGGAGCGGCCGCCCGGTCGTCTTCGTCCACGGCGTGCTCGTCGACGGACGCATCTGGGACGGCGTCGCCGCCCGCCTGGCTGCGGGGGGCGGAGTGCGCTGCGTCCTGCCCGACCTTCCTCTTGGCTCCCACACGACGCCGATGGCGCCGGATGCCGACCTCACGCCGCCGACGGTCGCGGGCCTGGTCGCCGACCTCCTCGACGCACTGGACCTCGACGACGTCACGCTCGTCGGCAGCGACAGCGGCGGCGCTATCAGCCAGATGCTCGTGACCACCCGGCCCGAGCGCGTCGGGCGCGTCGTGCTGCTGAACTGCGACGCCTTCGAGGTGTTCCCGCCCGGCATCTTCAAGGGGATGCTCCTCGCGCCGAAGATCCCGGGCGGCGTGGCCGCCCTCGCCGCCGCGCTGCGCATCGGCGTCATCCAGCGCGGCACGTTCCGCCTCCTCACCGAGCGGCCGATGGACCGGGCACTCCTGCGCGAGTGGTGCGCGGCGTCGAAGAACCCCGCGATTCGGCGCGACGTCGGCAAGCTCCTGGCCGGTGCCAGCAAGGACCAGACGCTCGACGCCGGGGCGAAGCTCGGCCGCTTCGGCGGTCCTGCCCTCCTCGTCTGGGGCGACGCCGACCGCTTCTTCACGTCTTCGCTCGCCGAGCGCCTGTCCGCCGCCTTCGCCGACGCCCGGATCGAGCGGATCGCCGGGGGCAAGACGTTCGTGCAGCTCGACCGGCCCGAGGCCGTGGCGGACGCCATCGCGGCGTTCCTCGCGGCACCGGCTGCCGTCCGCGCCGCCTAGGAGAACCTGTCCCCGAACCCCCGCACGCGCGGATGGCAAGATGGCGCCATGCCGCGCAGCTTCACCGTCATGGGCGTCGTCAACGTGACGCCGGACTCGTTCTCGGACGGCGGCGAGTTCCTCGATCCCGTCGCGGCCGTCGCCCACGGGGCGGCGCTCGCGGCGGAGGGTGCGGCGATCCTGGACGTCGGCGGGGAGAGCACCCGGCCGGGCTCGGACGGCATCTCCGCCCTCGAGGAGCAGGCGCGGGTGCTGCCGGTGATCCGCGGAATCGCCGCCGCCGGGACCGGCGCCACAATCTCGGTCGACACGTCGAAGACCGACGTCGCGGAGGCCGCGCTGGACGCCGGCGCGGGGTACGTCAACGACGTCACCGCCTTCCGTGCCGACCCGGACCTCGCCGCCCTCGTCGCCGACCGCAAGGCCGGCTGCTGCCTGATGCACATGCTCGGCTCGCCGCGCACGATGCAGGACGACCCCCGCTACGACGACGTCGTCGACGACGTCAAGGCCTTCCTCACCGAGCGCGTGGAGGCCGCCATGGCCGCCGGGGTGCGCGAGGAGCGCATCCACGTCGACCCGGGCATCGGCTTCGGGAAGACCGTCGCCCACAACCTCGAACTGCTGCGCCGCCTCGACGAGGTCGTGGCCCTCGGGCTCCCGGTCGTCGTCGGGACCTCGCGCAAGTCGTTCCTCGGTCGGGTCGCGGGGGGCCGGGGTCCCGCCGAGCGCCTGCCCGGCACGATCGCCACGAACGTCATGGCCTTCGAACGCGGGGCGCAGATCTTCCGGGTCCACGAGGTCGCGCCAGTGCGGGACGCGCTGGCGGTGGCGGCTGCTACGGTCGGCTGATGGCGGGCGACGACACGGAGGCGGACGACCTCGACGAGTTCGACGACGAGGAGGCCGGGACCGAGACCGAGGTGACGGTCGAGATCGCCGGCCTCTCGCTCTACACCCACCACGGCGTCACCGCGGCCGAGCAGGAGGTGGGGCAGCGGCTCATCATCGACCTGCGCCTCGACGTCGGCGAGTGCGACGCGACGCTCACCGACCGGATCGAGGACACCGTCGACTACGGCGCGGTCTGCCAGTCCGTCGCGCTTGTGGCCCAGCAGCGGTCCTACAAGACGCTCGAGCGCCTCTGCGCGGCGATCGCCGACCGCCTCGTCGACGAGTTCGGCGCCGAGCGGGTCTGGGTCAAGGCGGCCAAGCCCGAACCGCCGATCCCGCTGCCGGTCGAGGAAGTCGCGGTCGAGATGTGGCGCGAGCCCGGGCACTGAGGCGGGCCGGCGCCGCTGCCGCCGGGGTGGCCGGGATAGCGGTCGCGTCGGCTTGGCTCGCGCGCGCCGAGGAGGTGCCGGCGTCGGGCAGGGCCCGTACCGCCGCTGCGGATGTGGCGGCGTCGGGTGGCGCCCGCGCTGCCGCCGCGGACCCGGCGCCGCTGAAGGCGCCGCGACTCGCGGGCGTGCGGTCGTTCGCCTTCGCGATCGGCGACGGCGCCCTGCGGCCCGGCGCGGTGACGCGCCTGGGCGGCTACGGCCTGATCGTCGTCGACGGGGAGGAGGCCGGGCCCGGCCTCGTGGCGGCGCTGCGGCGCCGCGGCGCGGTCGTCCTCGGCTACGTCAGCGTCGGAACGATCGAGCGCGGGCGCCCGTGGAGCGCCGCGGCGTGGCCGTATCGGCTGGAGCGATGGCCGGACTGGGACGAGTGGTACGCGGACGCCTCGCGCCGGGGGTTCCGGGACCTCATGGCCCGGCGGGTCGCGCCGCGCCTGCTGGCGAAGGGTTTCGACGGCCTGTTCCTCGACAACGTCGACATGGTCAGTGCCCACCCGCGCCAGCGGGCCGGGATGCTCGCGCTCGTTCGGGCGCTCGGCGCCGCCGTCCACGCCCGCGGCGGCCTGCTGTTCGCCCAGAACGGGGAGGACGTCCTCGCGCCGTTCGCCCCGTCGCTGGATGGGTGGAACCGCGAGGACGTCACGTCCACGTACGACTTCGACGGCCGGCACTACGTCCGCCAGACGCCCGCGGACGTGCGCGTCGCCCTGGCGGCCCTGCGCCGCTGGCGGGCGGCGGGCCTGCTGGTCACCGCCACCGACTACGTCGCCGCCGGCGACCGGGCGGGGGCGGCCCGCACGGTCCGTACGGCCTGTGCGGCGGGCGCGCTGCCGTTCGTCAGCGACATCGGTCTGCGGCGGCTGCCCCCGGCTCCGCTCGGGTGCCCCTGAGCGGGGCGGACGTGGCAGGATGCCCGCCATGACCGTCGCCGCCGACTTCCGCCGCGCCGTCGAGAGCCGGGACCACGCCGGCATGGTGGCCGCCCTCGCCCCCGGCGCCGTCCTCCACAGCCCCGTCACCTTCAAGCCGTTCGAGGGCCGCGACGCGATCGCGCTGCTGTTCCGGATCCTGCTGGAGACCTTCGAGGACTTCGCCTACACCGACGAACTGGCCGGCGACGGAACGCACATCCTCGTCTTCCGCGCCCGCGTCGGCGACCGCCAGGTCGAGGGCATCGACCTGCTGCGGTTCGGCACCGACGGACTCGTCGAGGACTTCACCGTCATGGTGCGCCCGCTCAGCGCCGCGATCGCGCTGGCCGAGGCGGTCGGCCCCAAGCTCGCCGCGGCTGCCGGCGCGCCGCCGGCGGCGTGAGCGCCCGCACCGGCTACCTCGGCCTCGGGTCGAACGTCGGCGACCGCCGCGCGCACCTGGTCGACGCCGTGGCCGCGCTGCCGCGCCACGGGGTGCAGGTGCTCGCCTCCTCCTCGGTCTACGAGACCGAGCCGGTCGGCGAGGTGCCCGATCAGCGGGAGTTCCTCAATGCCTGCGTGCGGATCCGGACCGCGCTCGCTCCGGAGGCGCTTCTGGACGCCTGCAAGGCGGTCGAGCGGGAGCTCGGCCGCGAGCTCGGCGGCCTGCGCCACGGCCCGCGCCCGATCGACGTCGACGTCCTGCTGCTCGGCGACGAGACGTTCGCGTCCGACCGGCTGCGGCTGCCCCACCGCGAGGTCACGAGCCGGCGCTTCGTGCTCGTGCCGCTGCTCGAGCTCGATCCCGGGCTCGTGACGCCCGACGGCGTCCGCGCCGCCGACGCGCTGGCGGCGCTGCGGGGGCAGGAGGTCCGGACGGCCGGGCCGCCGCTCATGTGAACCTGGGCCGGTCGCTCAGGCCGCGCCGGCGGGCTGCGGCAGCCACTCCGGCGGGACCGTGCCGGCCGGGACGTGGCCCGGGTAGGGCGGCAGGTCGTCGACCAGCCGCCGGCAGGGCCGCCCCTCGATCAGCGGGGCGATGTCCCCCATCGTGAGGAACAGCATCAGGCTGGAGCCGATCTGCAGGTCCGCCGCGTTCGGCGACTCCCCGCCGAGCACCCCCTCGGCGATCCAGGCGTCGATCCGGTCGAGCTGCGCGGGCAGCGCCGCGAGGTCGGCCCGCACGGCCTCGTCGGTCGCCCCGTGGATCTTGCGCTCGGCGGCGACGACCAGCGGCGTCATCGGCTTGGCCAGGAAATCCGGCAGCGGCGGCTCGTCGCCGCCGTAGGACGCGGCCGCGTCAGGGGCCCGCTTCAGCAGCGCCCAGATGAGTCGGCGCGGCACGGGCTGGAAGACCTCGTCTCCCCACGCCTCGGCGGCCTGCACCTTGGTCCGGGCCTCCGGATCCTCGGGGAAGAGCCGCGGCTCGGGAACGAGGGAGTCGAGGCGGGCCATGATCCGGCGCGAGCCGACGATCCGTTCGCCGTCGAGCTCGAGGCCCGGCACCGTGGCCTGGCCGAAGCGGACCTTCATCACCGGCTTGTGCATGACGGGGAGGAGGTCGACGGTGCTGTAGTCGATCCCCTTCATCCGCAGCGCCGTCTCGACGGCGACGCACGGGTGGGAGCCGGGAATGATCCAGAGCTTGGCGTTGGGCATGGCCGGTGAGGATAATCGCTGGCGTGCTCCTGGCCGTGGACGTCGGCAACACCCAGACGCACCTCGGCGCGTACCGCGGCGAGGCGCTGGTCGAGGACTGGCGCTTCGCCACCGTCCGGGAGTCCACGTCCGACGAGCTCGGGGCTGCGCTGCGCAACCTCCTTGCCCTGCGCGGCCTGGGCTTCGAGGACCTCGACGCGTCCGTCGTCTCCTCGACCGTGCCGCAACTCAGCCCCGAGTGGGCGCAGGTGGCCAGCGACTACCTCGGGCACGAGATGGTGGTCGTCGGCCCCGGGGTGAAGACGGGCATGGCGATCCGCATCAGCAACCCGAACGAACTCGGCGCCGACCGCCTCGTCAACGCCGTCGCCGCCTTCGAGCGCTGCGGCGGGCCGTGCATCGTGGTCGACTTCGGCATCGTGACGACCTACGACGCGGTCTCCGACACCGGCGAGTACCTCGGCGGCATCATCGCGCCGGGCGTCGAGATCTCAGTCCAGGCGCTCACCGAGCGGGCGGCCAAGCTGCCGCGGATCGACCTCGAGGCGCCCGAGGCGCTCATCGGGAAGTCGACGGTCGAGGCGATCCGCTCCGGCGTGATCTACGGCT
>CAZEKK010000130.1:0-7590 GCA_964512905.1 uncultured Solirubrobacteraceae bacterium | reverse complement strand
GATGCATCGCCGAGCACGGCTGCGTGGTTTCGGAGCTTCCGCCCGGATTCCGCTCGTTCCGGTGGGGCTTCCCGGCGAGAAACCGGATTATCGCCGGCCTGGCGGCGGCCACGGTCGTCGTGGAGGCGGCGACGGCGTCCGGGGCGCTCATCACCGCCGACTTCGCCGCCGACCTCGGTCGCGAGGTCGGCGCGGTGCCCGGCCGGGTCACCGCCCCGCAGTCGGCCGGCACGAACGCGCTGCTGCACGGCGGGGCGCACGTCGTCCGGACGGCCGACGATGTCCTGGCGCTGCTCGATCCCGCGCTGGGGACCGGCCACAGCCGTGCCGACGCGCCCGATCCGCGCGCCGCGCTGCCTCCTGCGCTGCGCGCGCTGCACGACCGCGTTGCGGGCGGTGCGACGACGCCGAGCGAACTGGCCGGCAGCGGGGACGTCCGCCCGGTGCTCGTCGGCCTCGCCGAGCTCGAGCTCCTCGGCCTCGTCGTCCGCCGCGGGCACGGGCGCTATGCGCCAGCAGCTCCGGGCTCGGGCGGGCCGGCGCCGCCCCGCGGCTACGCTGACAGCCATGACGGGCTTTGAGCGCGTTCCCGCGGTGCTCTCGATCGCCGGGTCGGACTCGGGCGGCGGCGCCGGCATCCAGGCCGACCTCAAGGCCTTCGCTGCCTGCGGGGTCCACGGCATGACGGCCATCACGGCGATCACCGCCCAGAACACCGTGGCCGTCACTGCAGTGGAGCCCGTTGCGCCCGCGATGATCCTCGCCCAGGTCCGTGCGGTCGCACAAGACATCGGCGTCGATGCCGTGAAGATCGGGATGGTGGGGACCGTGGCCGCGACCGAGGCGGTGGCCGTGGCGCTGGACGAGCTTCCGGACGTGCCGGTCGTGCTCGACCCGGTGATGGTCGCCGAGTCGGGCGCGGCGCTGCTGGAGGACGACGCCCGCGCCGCGCTGATCGAACTGCTGCTGCCGCGAGCGACCGTCGCCACGCCGAACGTTCCCGAGGCGCGCGCGCTGACCGGGCTCGCCGACGCGCCGCCCGCGGCGCTTCCGGCTGCCGTCCGCGCGCTTGGCCCCGAGGTCGTCGTCGTCACCGGCGGTCACACCGAGGACCTCGTCGACCGCTGCTTCGACGGCACGCGGCTGACCGAGATCAGCGGCGCCCGGCACCCCGACGGCGCCGCGCACGGGTCCGGCTGCACGCACGCGTCGGCGCTCGCCGCGCATCTTGCGCTCGGTGCGACGCCGCTGCAGGCCGCCCGCGAGGCGCGCACGGTGGCCAGCGCTGCGGTCGGCGCCGGCCTGCGCCGCCTGGGTCGCGGACCGGGCCCGGTTGACGCGCTCGCAGTCGTTCGTGGGCACCGCGGCGGCGTGGCGGTGGTTTAATCGCCGCCTGTGAGGCTGCTCCGCATGAAGCCGGGCCACGGGGAGGTCCTCCTGGCGGAGGGGGACGTCGACGTGCCCGAGCAGGAGCGCGAGCTCATCGACGAGTTCCGCCGCCAGCTCGATCAGGGGATGTGGGCGGCGGTGCCGACCGCCAGCCCCGCCGGCCGGCGCCACGCGGAGCTCGTCCAGGACTTCGACCGGATCCCGCGCGATGCCGAGCGCGTGATCTTCTTTCCCCGCGCCGCCGGGGGCCGGTGAGGGCCGGCGGACGCGATGCTGCTCGCCCTCGCCGCCACGGTCGTCGTCATCGTCGGCCTGCTGCTCGATCTCGCCTGGCCGAAGGCCGACGAGTGGCTGAAGCGCCGCCGTGCGCGCCGCCGCGCGGTCGCGACCTACGGGTACGACCCGGGACGCGAGCGCCGCGCCGAGCAGCGCGCCCGGGCGTTGCTGCAGTCGTGCGTCGACGACGAGGAGTGGCAGATGTACCGCGACCTCGGCTTCATCCGCGTCTGGGGCCGCGAGTCCGGCGTGGCCCCGGCGCCTGGCGTCGGGGAGCGCGACGGCGGCGCCCCGTACGCCTACCTGGTCTACCCGCACAAGCCGATCGTGGCCTACGTGCCGCAGACCGGCCGCCTGCTCAGCGAGTACTGCGTCGAGTTCCCCGACGAGACCCGGCCCTACGGCAGCGCCCTGCTGCCCGAATCCGACGACGTGCTCGCGAAGTGGATGGCGCTGACCGGGGACGAGCGGCGGCTGATCGAGACCGCGAATCTCCACCTCCCGGGGCGCCAGGTGGACCCCAAGCAGGTCCGCCGCGACCTCTGGCGCCTGGGCCAGTGGGAGCGGGCTCGCGCCCGCCAGCTCGAGCGCGCGTAGCCGGCCTGCCTCGTAGTACGGTTCGCGCCCCGTGACCGGCCCCGAACCGTTCGACGTCAAGCACCGAAGCCGCGAGCTCACCGAGGGCCCGGAGCGTGCGCCGGCGCGCGCGTACCTCAACGGCATCGGCTTCGACGCCGAGGCGATGAGCAAGCCGATCATCGGGATCGCCTCGACGTGGATCGAGACGATGCCCTGCAATTTCACGCTGCGGGCGCTCGCGGCCAAGGTCAAGGAGGGCGTGCGCGCCGCCGGCGGGACGCCGATGGAGTTCAACACCGTCGCCATCTCCGACGGCATCACGATGGGCACGAGCGGCATGAAGACGTCGCTCGTCTCGCGCGAGGTGATCGCCGACTCGATCGAGATCGTCGGTCGCGGCCACCTCTTCGACGGAATCGTCGCGCTGAGCGCCTGCGACAAGACGATCCCGGGCGCCGTCATGGGCCTCGCGCGCCTCGACGTGCCCAGCGTCCTGCTCTACGGCGGGTCGATCCTTCCCGGGCACTGGCGCGGTCGCGACGTCAACATCCAGGACGTGTTCGAGGCGGTCGGCGCCCACGCCGCGGGCCGGATGAGCGACGAGGATCTCGCCGAGCTCGAGAAGGTCGCCTCGCCGGGCGCCGGTGCCTGCGGCGGCATGTTCACCGCCAACACGATGGCTACCGCCTTCGAGGTGATGGGGATCTCGCCGATGGGGTCGGCGATGGTCCCCGCCGAGGACGCGACCCGCGCCGACGTCGCGGTTGCGGCGGGGCGGCTGGTGATGGACGTGCTGCGCAGCGGCATCCGGCCGAGCGACGTCATCACCCGCGAGAGCATCGAGAACGCGATCGCCGCGATCGCCACCACCGGCGGGTCCACGAACGGGGTGCTGCACCTGCTGGCGCTGGCGCGCGAGGTCGGCGTGCCGCTCGACATCGCCGACTTCGATGCCGTCAGCGAGCGCACGCCGCTGCTGGCCGACCTCAAGCCCGGGGGCCGCTACGTCGCCGCCGACCTCTACCGCGCCGGGGGCGTGGGCCTGATCGCCAAGCGTCTCGACGAGGCCGGGATCCTGCACCGCGACGCGATCACGGTGACCGGCCGGACGATCGGCGAGGAGGCCGACGCGGCCGTCGAGACCGCCGGGCAGGACGTGGTAAGACCGTTGAGCAACCCGATCAACGCAACCGGCGGCCTGGCGATCCTGCACGGCAACCTCGCGCCCGACGGGGCGGTCGTGAAGCTCGCCGGCTATGAGAAGCGCCGCCACACCGGCCCGGCGCGCGTCTTCGAGCGCGAGGAGGACGCGATGACCGCCGTGACCGACGGGCGCATCTCCGCCGGCGACGTCGTCGTGATCCGCAACGAAGGGCCGCGCGGCGGGCCGGGCATGCGCGAGATGCTCGCGGTCACGGCGGCCATCGTGGGGGAGGGGCTCGGCGAGGACGTCGCGCTCATCACCGACGGGCGCTTCTCCGGCGCGACACGCGGCTTCATGGCCGGCCACGTCGCGCCCGAGGCGGCGCGGGGCGGTCCGATCGGAGCAATCCGGGACGGGGATGAGATCAGCATCGACGTCGACGCCCGGCGGATCGACGTGGCGCTCAGCGACGCCGAGATCGCCGAGCGCGCTGCCGCCTACGAGCCGCCGCCGCCGGCCTACCGGTCGGGCGCGATGGCCAAGTACGCGCGCCTGGTGTCCAGCGCCGCCGAAGGCGCGATCACCGGCTGATCGCGGCACCGCGATCCGGCCGTCCCTCGTCGTCCGTACCCTTGGTTGCCCGTGGCGCGCATCGCCATCGACATCGACTCGACGCTGCACCCCTACTGGGAGCAGCTTGCCGACGCCGCGCGCCGGCGATTCGGCGTCGAGCTGCCCTACGCGGCCCAGCGGACGTGGTCGATCTCACGACTGCGACCGGCCCAGCTCGCCGCCTGCATCGCCGAGACGCACTCCGAGCACCAGATCCTCGCCGCCGAGCCCTATCCGGGCGCGGTCGAGGCCGTCGGCGCCTGGCACCGCGCCGGGCACTACATCCACATCACCAGCCACCGCACCGTCAGTGCTCACGACGCCACCGTGCGCTGGCTCGAGCACACGGGCATCGCGCACGACGACCTGCACTGCTCGCAGGACAAGATCGCGCGGTGCGTCGAACTCGAGATCGACGTCCTCGTCGACGACAGCCCCGTGAACCTCGCACGGGCGGCGGCGGCGGGCATCGTGCCCGCCACGATCCGCCACCCGTGGAACGAGGAGCTCTGCGAGACCGAGGACGTGATCGCCGCCGACACCTGGCCAGAGCTGGCCAGCCGGCTGCGCCCAGTGCTCGCGGCGCCTGCGCCGGCCCCGGCGTCTGCCTGACCGCGCCGGCGCTCCGGTCGACGGCGCGAGCCTCGCGCCCGGCGCGCGGCGGCAGGATCTGCTGCACGCCCCGCCGGCCCGACCGGGTATCCTCCACCGGTCGTCATGCGTTCACGGATGGCCTTCACCGCCGCGGGGTTCCTCGCCGTCGTCGTCCTCGGCGTCGGCGCCGTCGTCGTTTACGACCAGGTCCGCAGCGATCAGATCGCCGCGGGCATGCGCGTCGCCGGGATCGAGGTCGGAGGCCTGTCCGCCGACCAGGCGCGGGCCAAGGTGCAGCGTGAGCTGAGCGGCCGGCTCGACCAGCCGGTGGTCGTCCAATCCGACGGCAAGCGGTTCGAGCTGACCCCGCGCGCTGCGCGCGTGGGAATCGACGTCCAGGGCAGCGTCGACGAGGCCCTCGCCGCCAGCCGCCGCGGGTCGATCGTCGACCGCACCGTGCGCGGCGTCCAAGGGGAGCGCATGGACGAGAACCTCCCCGCCCGGATCACCTACTCCCCGGCGGCGGTGCGCACGTTCGTCGGCTCGGTGAGCCGAAAGGTCGCGCGCAAAGCGTCCGATGCGAGCCTCGAGTACACCGCGTCGGGGATCAAGCGCGTGCCGGGCAAGGACGGCCTCGCCGTCGACCGGTCCGCCCTCGAGCGCCGGGTCGAAGCGCTCCTCGCCGGCGCGGCCGGCGCCCGCGTCGTCGACGTGCCGGTGCGGCGCACCAAGCCGAAGGTCACCGAGGCCGAACTGGCCAAGAAGTACCCGACGGTCATCACCATCGATCGGTCGAACTTCAAGCTGCACCTGTTCAAGGGCCTGCAGGAGGTCAAGACGTACTCGATCGCCGTCGGCGCGGACGGCTACGACACGCCCACGGGGCTTTACAACATCCAAGACAAGACCGTGGACCCGACCTGGCACGTGCCGAACAAGGCGTGGGCCGGGGACCTCGCTGGCCAGGTCATCCCGGGCGGGAGCCCGCAGAACCCCCTCAAGGCACGCTGGATGGGCATCTTCAACGGCGCCGGCATCCACGGGACCGCCGACGACGCCTCGATCGGCAGCGCCGCCTCGCACGGCTGCATCCGCATGCACGTCTCCGACGTCATCGACCTCTACGACCGGGTCGACGTCGGCGCGCCGGTCTACATCGCCTGATCGCTGCCGGCCGGCTGGTCCGTCGCCACGCCGATCTCCTCGACCGGAATCTCCTGCCAGCCGTCGTGCGTCAAAGAGGCGTGCTGGGGCCCGTGGCGAATGCAGAGCGTGCCGATGAAGATTCCCCGCGTCTGCTTCCGCATCACCGCGTACCAGAGCGTCGTCGCATCCCCCGGCCCGCGGATGCGGTGCCACGGCGCCGGCGGCGCGTCGGCGCTGGACGCGATCCCGGCCTCGATGAGCTGGCGCTGCGTGGCCACCTGACCGGTGTCGGTGCGAACGAAGAACAGCCCCACGGCGGCGGAGCCTAGCGCGGCGTGGGCGTCGGCCCTCCGCGTCGTCGACGCCGACCTGCGCCGGCGCGGGGCCGCCGACAAGACGCGCCGGGCGTACGGCTCCGACCTCGGACGCTTCGCCCTGTGGGCGACGGCCCGGGCACTCGAACCCGCCGCCGTCGATGCCCGTGCGCTGCGCCGCTACGCCGCGGCGCTCAGCGAGGCGGGCGCGGCACCGGCGACGGTGGCGCGGGCGCTGGCGGCGCTGCGCTCGGCCTACCGCGTGCTGCGGGCGGAGGGGCAGGCGGCGCACAACCCGGCGGAGCTGCTGTCGGCCCCGCGCAAGGCCGACCGCCTGCCACGGACGCTCAAGGCCGCCGAGGCGGCGGCGCTGCTCGAGCGGATTCCAGCGTCAACCCCGCTCGAGCTGCGCGACCGCGCCATGTTCGAGCTCGCCTACGGCTCGGGGCTGCGCGCCGAGGAGCTCGTGACCCTCGAGATCGACTCCGTCGACGCCGACGACGAGGAGGTGCGCGTCGAAGGCAAGGGCGGCAAGACCCGCGTCGTGCCCGTCGGCGAGCACACGCTCGTCTCCTTGCAGCGGTATGTGGCCCGGGGCCGGCCGGCCTTGCGGGCCGGCGACGACGAGCGCGCGCTCTTCCTCTCGAAGTCCGGGCGGCGCCTGTCGACCAGCGACGTGCGCCGCCGCCTTCAGGGCTGGGCCCGGCGCGCCGGCGCGCCCCCGGGCGTCTCGCCGCACTGGCTGCGCCACTCGTTCGCCACCCACCTCCTGGACGGCGGCGCCGATCTGCGGGCGATCCAGGAGATGCTCGGCCATGCCTCGCTGTCGACGACGCAGGTCTACACTCGGGTAGAGTCCGCACGGCTGCGTTCAGCGTATGTCCGCGCCCATCCGAGGGCCTGACCGGAGGAGTCCTTGGAGACCAACGTCAAAGCGATCGAGCTCAAGGACCTGTGGCGCCGCTACCGCGGCACCGGCGACGAGCGCGCCCGCGAGCGGCTGGTGGTGGCCTACGCCCCCTTGGTGAAGTACGTCGCCGGACGGATGGCGTCCGGCCTGCCGGCCCACGTCGACGAGGCCGACCTCATCTCCTACGGCCTCGTGGGACTCATCTCGGCGATCGAGCGCTTCGAGCCCGACCGCGAGATCAAGTTCGAGACCTACGCGATCCCGCGCATCCGCGGCGCCATCATCGACGAGCTGCGGGCGCTGGACTGGGTGCCGCGCTCGGTGCGGGCCCGCGCCCGCGAAATCGAGCGCGCCAACGTCAAGCTCGAGCACAAGTACCAGCGCGCGCCCACCGACGAGGAGATGGCCGCCGAGCTGGGAATCGGCATCGAGGAGTTCCAGGAGTCGCTCGTCCAGATCTCCAACTCCACGATTGCGGCGCTCGACGAGCTGTGGACGGTCTCGGACGCGAGCGGCGACCAGGTCTCGCTGCTGGACACCCTGCAGGACCCCGATGCGCCCGATCCGGCCCGGGTGATGGACCAGACGGATCTCAAGGACCGGGTGGCCGACGCCATCGCCCGGCT